>JABEUL010000071.1 GCA_013044465.1 Acidimicrobiales bacterium | reverse complement strand
GAGTAAGAATAATTCTGGTATGAATCCTTACATTTTAGGCAGAATATTTATTATTTATACCTGACTATGTTTATTAGCATTTTAATATTAATTCTGCGAAACTCTCTATTGCAAAATACGAGGTAAAGTGGTACAATTAGAAAATGTTCCCGAGAAAAATATTTAATGCCAAATCTGCTGCAACTACTAGAAGGCAATTAAAACATTCTCAAATTTTTCATTTTACTTTCGTTGCTTTAATCGCACTAGCTGGATTATTTGTCGGACTAGGTATCGAAAGTCCAGCATATGCTACGTCTGCTCAATTTGTCGGTCTTGGTACTGCTGGTTCATATTCGGTTGTCGCAGCCACAGCTGTTACTAATACAGGTGCATCAGTACTGAGCCAAAATCTTGGTCTTACTGATTCAGCTTCATCTTCCTTGACAGGATTTCCCCCTGGTTTGGTGCAAGGAACTATTTACCACGGGAACAGTGCAAACCAGGCTGAAGCCGATACAACAAAAGCTTACTTAGCTGCTGCCAATCAATCTGGCCCCACATCTGAGCCTGCCGACCTTGGTGGCCAAACCCTTGATGCTGGCATTTATTCGACCCCCTCTGGTGCATTTTCATTGACTGGAACCCTTACCCTAGACGGCCAAGGAAACCCAAATGGTGTCTTTATATTTCAAATGGCATCTACTCTAACCACGGCTAGCGCAAGCCAGATAGTCCTTATCAACTCCGCAAATCCTTGCAATATTTTTTGGCAATTGGGAAGTTCGGCTACTTTAGGCAC
This sequence comes from Acidimicrobiales bacterium, assembly GCA_013044465.1. GTDB lineage: Bacteria > Actinomycetota > Acidimicrobiia > Acidimicrobiales > JABEUL01 > JABEUL01. Next base: position 4,946 of record JABEUL010000071.1, on the reverse strand, counting down.
AGGATCCAAGTTGCAAGGAACAGTTCTTGCCTACACTTCAATTACTGCCACCACTGGGGCATCAGTAAATGGGAGGCTCTTGGCAGAAAATGGTGCAGTTACCCTCGATGACAATTTAATTACTAATCCAACATGCCTCTTGTCGACTACTTCAACTTCTTCAACCACACTGGGTTCGACAAGCACTACTACATCAGCTAGTAGCTCAACTTCAACTTCAACTTCTGTTATACCTATTGGCGCACCGAACACGGGCGGAGGCGGTTCGAGCAAAGGTCTAAACATTATCTATTTTGGATTTGCCATGGCTGCTTTAGGTGGAGCTTTTCTAACCTCCATGGTCCTCCTTAGGCGGTCGAGATTAAGTGCGGTTTCTAAAGAAATTCGACATTAAACTGCCCTTGAGAAAACTCAGCTCTGTTTTTAATAGCTGGATTAGTACCTTATTAGTTGTAATAACTGTTCTATTCTTAGCTATCAGTGCAATATTGTTCACTGGTGCCTTCCAAAGCGAAAAGGGCCCACCGCCAATTGCGGGACATTTTTCCACGACTACATCTTCCACGCAAGCGACCGATCAATCCACGACGACCTCCACTTTGCCACAGACAAAGTATCTTGTGCGTTCGATCCCGCTTTTTATTGACATCCCTAGCATCAATGTATCTGCAAATCTTACGCAGCTGGGTCTAAATCCGGATGGCACGGTCCAAGTTCCTTCTAGCTGGTATGTCCCTGGATGGTATCGATTTGGAGCGACACCAGGACAGCAAGGATCAGCAGTAATCCTAGGACACGTTGACTCGGTACAAGGCCCTGCAGTGTTTTACTCGATAAGTCAGCTAAAGCAAGGTGACATTGTTTCTGTCGGGTTGAGCGACGGAATTGTGGCTCATTTCTCCGTGACGAACGTGGAAATGTTTCAGAAGTCCAACTTTCCTGACAGTTCAGTTTACGGAAATAATGGAAGTTCAGATTTAAATTTGGTCACTTGTGGCGGAGCCTTTGACTATCAGAGTCACCACTATTTATCTAACGTTGTCGTTTACACCACTTACGTAGGATCGTCATCTGGGAAGTAGTAATCCAATTGCCAGATCTAGTGTCTATGGCAAGAACTGACAGCAATCTAGAGAGGCTTCACTACCAGGTGTTTTTCCGACTCGCGTCAGAATTCGCATCGATATCTCTTCTAGCCGGCATTAAATTGTATCTCGGTGCTTGAAATCTAAAACTAATCAACTTCGCCAATATTCCTATTTGGAGCGCGGCAATCTCGCTTGGCCAATCTGTCTAGTCTGCAACAGAGTTCAGCTAAACTCTCTATGCCAAAGTCAAGTTCAAAGAAGCAATACGATCCAATTCAAATAAATGACTCACATCCTTGAAGACTTTCCTAGGAGCTCTTTTGAAGCTGTGTTAGGCGTGGATTGTCGCTAAAGGCTCGGATAACCGCAGAGTTGGTAGAGGCAAAGAGAGCCGAGAAGCCAGAAGATCTTCGACATAGGTTGAAATGCAACCAGCTACAATACTTTTTTAGGCCTTTATGCGGCAGTAGTAACATTGAAAAAGATTAGCTAAACAAATTAGCGAGACACCCGAGGGTGTGAGGAGGTAATGGTGGCTGTTGAAACGAAGACTGTGCTCTACCCTGTAAGGGATGTTGAGAAAGCAAAGAGCATATTTAGTGCTCTTCTGGGAATGGAGCCGACTACAGACTCGCCTTACTATATAGGATTCCACATAGGTGATCAGGAAATAGGATTGCTTCCCCAAGGACACAACCAGGGGATGACAGGACAAGTAACTTACTACGAAGTTGCTGATATTTCTGAGAGCCTTTCTAAGCTGGTGGGCGCCGGGGCGGAAATAATTCAGGGACCAATGGACGTTGGTGCAGGGTTGCTTGTGGCGACATTGAAGGATTTAGATGGAAATGTCATTGGATTGAGGCAGCCAGCTTAAATGTGGGGCACTCTGAGCAAGATATTTTAGATTTGTTCTTAAAGTTTCACGAACTATGATCGCGTAGCATGAAACTAAGGAAAATATTTATTGGGATTGCCTGAATTGGCGAAGAGAGTGCACCATTCACTTTTACCAATTAAAATTCCTGAATTAAGCATTCGAGCTATTTTCAATAACAGCAAAGATGCTAGTGAGTCAATTAGGTTAACTACTGCTCAGGTATGGATTCACTCAAGGTCTTCACGCAAACAATGTATCAACCCATAGTTGGTTCAACAAAACTGCACAAGGTTTTCAGTCCAAATGAATTTATAATATTTCAATTGGCGTTGACTTTTATAAGTCCCCTCCACATAAATTGGAGAACTACAAGATGCTGGCTTCTTCTGGGCCAACAAGTGCTTCCAGAAATTCTCCAACGGCAAGATCTCTAATGAGCGCTTCTTTTACTGGTAAATGGTTCTGTATATGATAACGATTGCGGCCGCCTGACTTTTCCTTGACTATATATCCCGTCTCTGTCAAATCTTTAACAATTGCAAATGCACTCCTCTCTGTTATGCCGAGTATTTCGGCGATGTCTTTGAGTCGTGCTCCTGGGTCCTTTGCTATGGACACAAAAACTCGTGCATGATTAGTTAAAAAGCTCCAAGCTGCCATATTCCCATTATAGTACATTAATTCTAGAAAAAGCTTGCTAGAAGTTAATTTCTATGCTATTCTACTAAGTAAGGGCTCCGCTCTACATTGGCCAAATCGACTAAGTGGAAGGGCCAAAGATAGAGGTAAGAATATGGGATTAACTGGAATGGTTTTTAGTGCAATCTCCGTAGCTGTAGGTGCAGTCATGTACTGGGCAATTACTACGCAAGGGAACGGATTCAGGCTATCGACAGTAGGTGTGATCTTGATGCTTGTAGGAGCAGCTGGATTTGTGGTCTCGTCGATCGTATTTGGTGTTTCAAAAATGGGAGTATCCAAAAACTCCACGTATGATCGCCAAGTAACTGACTCGCTAGGTCAAAGCGCCTCTGTGCACGAAGAAGTGCATTAGCACGCAACAACCAATAACATAGAAGCACTGTGCGTCGTAATCAAATAAGATTCGACGCACCCGCTCTAACTCAACATGCAGCTAAGTGACCTAATTATTCGTATTCGCGTCAAAGTGCAATGAGAGTTTAAAATTATCGACTCACATTATTCAGGAGTCCGAGCTCTAATTGGCTGGGTTATAGATTTATCTACAGTTGAAACCGGATTAGCAGGTTAAGGTTTACCAACGACTAACTTTTGCCAATCACGCCCAATTTGCACGAAGCAATAAACAAACAGCCTATGACGTCCAGTTCTTTAAATGCTATCTTCGCAGCTCGACTTCATCCAAGTACTCATCCTGCCAGTATGTGTAATTTTCACTAGGCAAAGAGAGACAATGTGTCGGCTCTAGCGCCTCTACAAATGCCCTGTCGTGGCTTACAACTACAACGGTTCCACTCCAACGATTTAGCATTAACCCGACCGCTTCAATTGACGCAGGATCTAAGTTGTTGGTAGGTTCATCCAAAAGTAATAGATTTGCCTCTCCAGCTCCCAACATGGCCAGGCCCAACTTTGCCCTCTCCCCTCCAGAAAGAGTATCTGGCATTTGATATGCCATTGATCCGGTTATGCCAAAAGAACCCAAAAGTGCCCGGCGTTCAGTCTCGGTTTTTAGAATCTTATCGTTCACATTATCTAAAACATTCCGGGTGTAGTCAAGTTGTTCATGCTCCTGGGCAAAGTATCCCACCGAAACATGTGCGCCATACTTTATAGTGCCACTGGTTGGTTCTTGAACGCCGGCCAAACAACGCAACAGACTCGTTTTCCCGGCGCCATTTCTTCCAATCACTACTACCCGATCTTCACGCTCTATAGCCATAGAAATATTTTTAAGAACTTCCAATTCGCCATAGGATACGCTGAGTGTTGAGACTTCAATTGGGAGTACTCCCGAGCGCTCAGGATTTGGAAGCTTAAATACCTTCTTTTTATCTCGCTTGAGGGTTTCAACGCGTTTTCCTTCTAAGCGCTCAACACGGTGGTCCAAGGATTTTGCAATTCTCGCTCGTCTATTAGTAGAACCCCTCATCGAATCAGCAAGAGTGCTTAACCTTTTAATCTCTTTGCCCTGGAGAAGAGATTCTCTCTCACGCTGATCAATATCGGCCTCAACTTGGACCATAAAGCTCGAATAGGAGCCTTTATACTCATGAAGTTTTCCACTTCTCAAATGGAGAACTTTGTCTATAGAAGTATCTAGTAGCTTCAAGTCATGGCTAATTAGAAGAATAGCTCCTTTAAATTTTTCCAACTCATCCATAAGCCATTTTTTGGCCGCCAGGTCTAGGTGATTTGTAGGTTCATCAAGTATTAGAGTCTCTGGTTCTTGAAACAAAACTCGTATCAGATCCACTCTCCTCCTCTGCCCTCCAGATAATGAGTCAATATCTTCTAATAGTGCCTCTTCTCGAAGGCCAAGACCTGCAGCGAGCCTTGAGATCGTGGATTCAACCTCGTAACCACCATTGACCCTGTACTCCTCCTCCAAATCAGAAAAGAGAGCGACATTCTCCACCGAAGGGTCCTTCTCAAGATTTTGCCTGGCTGTATCCATAGCTGCGTCAAGCACGTCTATGCCGCGGGCCGAAAGAATGTGGGAAAATCCAGTTGCTTCCATTCCCAGTCCCCCTGGAACTGGAGCTTGAGGAAGAAAACCATAAGTTCCCCTAATAGCCACATTCCCACGAAAACGCAGATGCGAACTGGCCTCATTTACCAGAACTGAGATCAAAGATGACTTGCCACTTCCATTTTTCCCGACCAGGCCAACTTTCTCCCCGGTTCCAACCACAAATGATGCATCTGAGAGAAGGGCATTATTGCCAATTTCAACGGTGATAGAAGTGCCTACAATCATAAGGGGTGAGCTATTG
>JABEUL010000070.1 GCA_013044465.1 Acidimicrobiales bacterium | reverse complement strand
GCCTGAAATGGCCTTCTCCGTTCAACCCCCGCTCCAATCTCGCTGGCCACCAGGAAATGCGGAACTGGCACGCGTTGGTCGTTAGTTACTTTTTCCTAAGCTCCAGTTGCAAAGGCAAATACTTCGCCGCTGTCTGCCAAAAGAGGTAGATTAAACGCCAAAACCTGGCTGAAATGGATTTCCGTTTTAAGTTTGGGGATAGCACGTATACGGCGTATAGGATCTGGGATATTATCCGCCAAAAGTAGTCGCAGACTTCCATCTTCTGGGTTATTTATTTAACATGCGAATATGTTTAGGTCAGATATTGCTCCCAACCAATCTGAAAGCACAGAAAACTCGCGTTATCGTCTAGTTTTTGGTTAACCCAGTTTGGAACTCCAAGGCAGTGGCAGTAGGCATCAATACTGAGAATCTGAATTCCAATAAATTAATATCGGATTGGTTTCGAGCCTGAGAATGAACAATTACTCAAAAAATTTATCTTCACGGTACTTCTTGACGAGAGAGAATCCTCTGCATAGATTTCAAATAATCATTGGTCGCTCTTTGTTGCAAAAGATTTGGAATTGGATAAAGAAGTGCGACCAAGGTGTTGCTTGGCTTAGAGTGGGCCTCAATTGTAAACCAAACTGTTTCGTCGTTTCGCATTTCTAACAAAAATTCCTCCTCCCCAGTTTCAACATGGTGGGGCAAAGTGCAATATTTAAACCCCCAATGCCGGTCATTCTTCGTGAGACCAGTTACCCTACATAATGCGGTTATATGACCGAGAAAGATAGGGGCCACAATCAATACATTTGAATTAATTGATACAACAGGATTATCTGAGAGAATTTTCATTCCACATCCTCTGTGGACATCCCAAGAAGAAAGTGCGGATACAGCTTTATTGAAAGCCCTTTTATTAGTGCCTATCTGGATCGATTTTCTAATATGGGACGACCCATATCCTGTGATAACTGCTGGATCTGAAAATTCTGAGTTGTAAGTTTCAGACTGACCGGCTTGCGAATTAAAGAGCTTTTCCAAATAAGTGTCAGAAGGCACAGTCAAATGAAATTGCTTCAACAAGTTAGCTGGCGATCCTCTTCAGTGCTTCTTTCGCTAGATCAACATGTTTGTTAATATCGAACTCTGAATGAATTATTGCTTCAACTTTTTTATCTTTTGATATCACAAAAGTCGTGCGCTTAGAAAACAAGGGGCCCGGTCTTTTCACCTCATATAGTTTGGCGACTTCTTTGCTTGTATCTGATAATAATTTATATCCAAGATCATATTTAGAGCTGAACTTTTCTTGGCGTTCAATCGAGTCACTGCTAATGCCAAGCCTGATTGCCCCTAATGCCTCCAGGTCTTCTCCTGCATCCCTAAAAGCACAACTCTCCGCCGTACATCCAGGCGTGAACGCACGCGGATAGAAAAACAGGACCACAGGGTTACTTGCAAGCAGCGATGAAAGTGACACTTGTTCGCCTCCTTGGTCCGGCAGGGTAAAGTCTGGAGCAATGTCTCCGATTTTCATTTAATATCTATTCCTTCCATGGGTCATCGTAAATCTCTCCATTCATGAATACGTAGTTGCTCCATTCACTGCCATCGTAATACCTCAATGGGAAACGTCCAAATGGGTCATCATGCCAATCGGGTGGCGCTATTGCAGTGGTTTCAAGGTCTGAACTATGGCTTGCTTCTAATGTAATTGCACTAAATTGCTGTACTGGTTCTATCTCTTTCGTATCTAAGCGGTTCAGATACCAAGTCAGTCCAACCCCGAAGGGCAAGATAAGGAAATTTAAAGCTGCCAGTAAATACTGCCCAGAAGCTCTCCTTCCATTTGGAATCGGCAAATATGTATCAAGGGCTCTAAAATAAAATAGCGGCAACAGCAACAACGACAGTAGGGCAGTCAGAATTAGCTCATGCCTACCCACGTAAAAGAGCAGCAACTGCGCCTCCATTCACTTGTACTCTCCTTAAATCGTAATGCATTTTTAAATTATGTATTCAAAAGTCTTAAAGCGAATCTGTAAAAGCAAGTGCCTAAAATGCCTGACCACTGTGAGTGGGTTCTTGGTGTTGGCTAGTACATAAATTAAGCAATAGGTTAGATGCATAATGAATATGTCAAAAAGCAGTTCCGATGATTCAAGTTCTGACCCATCCAAGAAAGACGCAGTCGAGCCAACTCGCAGTGGTGGTACTTTGCCTTGGGATTTAGCGAGTGAAAGGCTGGCTACTTCGAAAGAGTATTGGATTGCCACTGTTAGATCTAGCGGTGCCCCACATATAATGCCGGTTTGGGGTGTCATTTCAGAAAACTCTTTCTACTTTTCTTCAATGACAAGTTCAATCAAGGTGCGAAATCTAAAGGCTAACCCACATATCTCAATCACATCAAATGACCCAAATATTCCGGTGGTGGCTGAAGGAATAGCTGAAGAAATGGATTCCAAGGAGGACATTTTGAGGTTTCTTGAGATGGAGAATGAAAAGTATGGGACCAAAATGGGCTTTAGTGCAGTAGATCCCGATTTCAATACTAACTACAGATGTCGAATCATCAAAATCATTGCTATTGACAAAAAACTCTCACCAGGGGGCCCTTCTACCTGGAGATTTAGTAAATCCTTGTAATTGTACTTTCAGGTTCTTATAGGTGATTTTTAGGTAAAAAGTAAGTGGCATCCAGGAGTTTTTAAAATTCATTCCAGAAAATTGTACTTGGCAGCCAATTTCTTGGTAATTTTGTATCATTCCTATTTTCCATAGAAACCGTCAAGATGTTGAGGTAGAGGCCCAGCCTATTTCAGAAGATGTGGCCTCGGAGATTTTGACGCGTCAGATCGACGAATTGGACTCCTTAATCTCAGCAGATTTAATTCGTACAATTCTTGCCATTGGTCTAGATCCAGAAAAGTCTGATTACAGGGAAGCTGAATCATTGGCTACCGCAAACGGACGGGAAGCCATTTCAAAGGCCCTCTTAGCCTCTGCCCAAATGACTTCTGAAGAAGGTACAGAAAAAGGTGGCGTAAGTGGAAGTGCCGCAATACCTGTAATGGTGACAGCCCGTTTGGCATCCCAAGCAGGTATCGAGGTAACTATAAATGCACTTAGTGGGGTTATCCAAAGAAGTATCAACCAGTGGTTGGCAGAAAAAGCTGCCGGACTTAACGAGGATAGAGAAGCTTTCCATGTTAGTGAGGCAGCCAAACTTTGGGAGGCGGAAAAACTCCGAAGAAAAAAGGAAGAAGAACGCAAGGAAGCTGAGGAAGACGCTCAGAGATGGGCCGAGTGGGATTCGCTCACAGAGGGAGAGAAAGCAGCCAGAACTTTTGAGATGGCATCTGCTTGGAAAACTGCTGCCACTACAACTCCCGCCCCGCAAATAAGTCCGGAAGAAAAGCAAAGAATCCAACAAGAAAAAGAAGCCAAAGAAGCCGAGGAGGAGAAACAAGTCCTTGGTGAAGGTGCTGAAAAAGCTAAACAAGCAGTTATTAATGAGTTCATTGAAAGTTCGGTTGAGAAATCGATACTTATCGTCAAGGGCACCCACAAGAAATGGATTGAAAGAAGAGGAGGCTCGGATGAAATTGCTTCAGAAGCCGCTTCATTGGGCGCAAGAGTTGTAGCAGCATACTCGCTAGAAGGCGAACCATCCCAAGCACTTAATGTTTTACACGGTGAAGTCGTGGGAAGAGCCACTCGTGAAGCAGTCGACGAAGTTGCTTCTTGGCTAGCTAACGTAGTTAGATAAGATCCTATTCCCGTATAACTACTATCCTAATTAGTTAACTTGGACAAATTGAGCAATGAGAGGTCTAAATTAATCATGGAAACTCAAAACCAATTACTGCTTGAAGGAAAGACTGTTGTCATTTCTGGTGCTAATGCAGGGATTGGCAAAGAGACCGCACGGGAAATTGCCAAGATGGGTGCAACTGTGGTCTTAGCTTGTCGAAATCTAGATAAAGCAAATAAAGCAGCTCAAGATATAAAGGACTCGGCTGGATCTATCAAAGTTAAAATTGTCCAGATTGACCTAAGTGACCTCGCATCAGTCAAAAAGGCCTCTCAGGAAATTTTAGAGAAATACCCTTTAATTGAGGTTTTGATTAATAACGCTGGTGGTATTTGGTCAACCTTTCAAAAAAGTGCTCAAGGATTTGAGCTAACTTTTGCCGTTAACCACCTGGGACCTTTTTACCTTACAAATTTGTTGATTGATAGAGTGATTTCATCTGGACCTGCTCGAATAATTAATGTTTCTTCCATTGCCCACCGTGGAGCCAGAAAAAACTGGTCTTTAAATCTGGTTGATGGTTCAGGTCGATTCAGTTCGTCACAAGCCTATGCCATGTCAAAACTTGCAAACATTCACTTTACCCGAGCACTTGTCAAAAGACTTTCATCCAAAAACATAACCGATATCACAGTTAATTCCTTGCACCCAGGTCCTGTTAGGTCAGGCTTTGGCATGGATGGCGATCTAAAAGGTCTAATTGGGATTGGCAATAAACTAATTAGACCCTTTGAAATCTCAGCAGCAGCGGGAGCCAGAACGTCTATCTACTTGGCATCATCTGATGAAGTAGAGGGCAAAACCGGGGGATATTATGCCCATAAAAAACTTTCACCAGTTTCATCAAGAGCCTCTAATGAAACTGAAAGTGAAAAGCTTTGGAAACTGTCTGAAGACTTGATTAGGGAATCCGGATTTGAACTAAACGAATTTTAAGTGTTATTCAACTTCACTTATTGCAAATTCAGGACAGTTGTCGATTGCTAGCTTAGCTTTTTCTTCAAGTTCTAAAGGCACTTCACCGTCTCCTATGACAGAAGAGTACCCATAGTCATCTACGCTAAATAACTCCGGTGCAAGTGCATAGCATCTTGCATGTCCTTGACATTTATCTGGATCAATCTTTATTTTCATTTAAAAATCACCGGCAACTGCCTAGGTCCTCTCACTTGTCCTCCAGCCCATGTAACTTCTTTGCCTTCTTCTATTGAAAAATCAGGAATAGCACTGAGCCATTCCTCTAATGCTACCCTCAACTCCATACGTGCCAGATTAGACCCCGCGCACCTGTGAATTCCAGAACCAAATGCTACATGTCGATTCTTTGCACGATCCAGTATTACTTCATCAGGATTCTCAAAAACTTTGGGATCCCTATTTGCGGCTGGGAAATTCATGAGAACTTTATCTCCCTTTTTCATCGGACAACCTTCATAGTCAGTGTCCTCAGTAACTACTCTGGCCATAGTGACCGGTGAGTAAGCTCTCAACAACTCTTCAATTGCAAGTGGCCAAACTTCTTTATCTTCAACCATTCGCTTTCTGTCATCTGGATGAGTAGCCAAGTGCCAAAGCGACGAGCCAATAGCTGACCAGGTTGTATCTACTCCGGCAATCAATACTAAAGCAGCGGTTCCAAGAGCAATTCGAGCGTCAATTACCTCCCCTTCAACTTCGCTCTGCAAAAGCACACTTAAGAGGTCGGCACCTGGATTACTCTGGCGTTTTTCTAACTCTTCAATGAAGAAGATAATCAGACCCTCAATACCTTTCATCCGCCTTTCAGGATCGTCTGCAAACTCAAGAACATCTCGTACCCATTCTGTGAAAGTATCCGACATCTCAGAAGGCACACCTAAAATATGTGCGATTACTCTAACGGGAATCTGTTGTGCGTAATCTGCTGCGGCATCTGCTCTACCGTTTTGTATAAAGGTACTCACCAAGGACTTGCAAAGCTCTCTGGTCATTTCTTCATAGGCATCCACGTTTTTATGGGAAAACCAAGGAAGAAGAAGTCTTCTTGTCCAGGTATGGAGGGGCGGGTCGGCAGAGATTGGCGGGACACCGTAAAGTAAAACTGGATCTTCAGGAACTGCTCCTTCAAAGGGAATGACTGAAATTTCAGCTGAAGAAAACCTCTCAATGTCGTGGGCGATCTTTGTCACGTCTTCATAAGTAGTAGGAAGCCAGGTACTGCCTCTCCGCTCTGTATGAGCAATTGGACACGATCCCCTTAGTTCGTCCCAAATTGAGAACGGATCGGCAATATATTGAGAGTTCAGTACATCAAAATCGGTTTTCCAATCTTGAACCGGACGAGATTCACTCATCGCTCACTCCTTTTTAAATTAAACGGCAGGCCAACAGCAAAATGCACTAATGCTGCAATGAGATACACTTTAGCTTCTTAGGCGTAAAATGTCACATTGGCAATCAAATTGTCTCAGTGACTTAACAATAATTTCCATTTATCACTCTTTGACCAGGACTTTTTGTTTTTCTAACTAAATCGTGGATTGTGGCGCAATTCTCTGTCCATCTATTTGCCTACTCTTTTAAATCAGCTTGCATCAAAAGACTCGACCGTGTCACAAGAGCGCATTGAACTAGATTCAAGTAGAAGAGAAATTAGCTCGAGTAATCGAGAGGAGATATTAATGGAACTTGGCATGATAGGCCTGGGCAGAATGGGTGCCAATTTGGTTCGAAGGGCAAGCGCCAGTGGGCATCAGTGTTTTGTTTACGACCTGAACAAAAACGCAGTCGATTCACTCGTCACCGAAGGCTCAATTGGAGCAGAGACGATTGAAGAACTTGTCTCAAAGATGAGTGCACCAAGGGCAATCTGGATAATGGTGCCAGCTGGCGAAATTACTGAAAGTACTGTCGAAAACCTTTCAAAAGTCTTGGAGAAGGGCGACATTATTATTGACGGTGGAAACTCTTACTATCGAGACGACATCAAAAGAGCAAAGGTTTTAAAAACCAAAGGAATTCATTACGTCGATGTTGGTACCAGCGGAGGCATTTGGGGGCTAGAGCGAGGTTACTGCTTGATGATAGGAGGAGAGAACGACATAATCGATCACTTAAACCCAATATTTGAATCAATCGCACCAGGATTTGACTCAGCTGAGCGCACCAGTGGCAGGCAAGGTGAAGAGACTCAAGCCGAAAAAGGGTATTTGCACTGCGGTCCAAATGGAGCAGGTCATTTCGTCAAGATGGTTCACAACGGAATTGAGTATGGCAT
>JABEUL010000069.1 GCA_013044465.1 Acidimicrobiales bacterium | reverse complement strand
CTCGTAGACCGTCTCATGGCAGAAGGCGCCCAAGTCGATGTAATTGACGATCTAACGACTGGTAATCTTGCCAATTTGAGTATCGCTCGATCTGAAGGTGCTGGCAGATTTCATTTTCACAGCTTTGATATTCGAGATGAGAGTTCGATATCTGTCATCGAGCGGGTAAAGCCTGACGTGATATTTCACTTAGCGGCTCAAGCCGATGTCAGAGTCTCTGTCAAGGATCCAGTATTTGACGCAAGTGTGAACATAATCGGCACACTAAATATTCTTGAGGGTGCCAGAAAAGCCCAAGTTAAAAAAGTGGTTTTTGCTGCTTCGGGAGGCACCCTTTATGGCGATCCCCCGCCAGATCATCTTCCAATAAATGAATCCGAACCGCAACTCCCGCTATGTCCATATGGCGTATCCAAGAAGTCTGCTATTGACTATCTCCTTATGTATCGTGAGTTGTATGGGATTGAGTTTTCCGCACTTGCACTTTCAAATGTCTATGGTCCAAGGCAAAATCCGCATGGAGAGGCGGGAGTGGTGGCAATTTTTGCTTCTAACGTTTTGAATGGTGTCGAGTCAACAATATTTGGAGACGGTGGACAGACGAGAGATTTTGTCTTTGTTGACGACGTAGTGGATGCTTTTTATAGGGCATCTCTGCGAGGTGGGGGAGTAGTCATAAACATTGGCACTGGAAAGGAAACCAGCGTCATGGAACTGCTCGAAACCATCTCTGATGCTGCCGGAAAGTCACCTTCATTTAAATTGGCACCTGAAAGACAAGGCGAGCTAAGAAGAAATTCATTGGACCCCGCAAGGGCTGAGATGCTTTTGGGATGGAAGCCCTGGACATCACTTGGTGAAGGAATTGGCGCCACGCTCAAATCCATGGCTGGCAAAAAGTGATTGCGGTCCTATCTGGTGGGGTAGGAGCGGCAAAGTTTTTACAAGGGTTAGTTAAAGCAGTAGATGAAAGTGAAGTCGTAGCAATAGTCAATACCGGTGATGACTGGTATTTGCATGGCTTAAAAATTTGTCCTGATCTTGACACTATTACTTACACTCTATCTGGACAAGTAAATACGGAAATGGGCTGGGGGAGAGCCAATGAGACTTGGAATGCAATGGAATCATTAGAAATACTTGGCGGAGAAACCTGGTTTCGCCTAGGAGATAGAGATCTCGCAACCCATCTCTACCGCACCCAACGAGCACAAAGCGGTGCCACATTGGATGTGATAACCAGGGAAATTACTGAAGCATTTTCAATTGGGTGCACCATTTTGCCCATGACAAACGACACAGTATCAACCAAAGTGCAAATTGAAAATAGGGCTGATTTGTTAGATTTTCAGGAGTACTTTGTCAAGCTAAGAGCCGAGCCCCGTGTGTCAAAGGTTGCATATCAAGGATGTGAATCGGCTTCAGTTTTAAAAGAGGCAATGGATGCCTTATTAATTGCTGATCAGATAATTATTGCGCCCTCAAATCCAATACTTTCAATTGAGCCAATTCTTTCATTGCCTGGGATCAAGGAGTGCCTCCTTGAGAGGCGAAATAAGGTAATAGCTATCTCTCCCATTGTAAATGGGAAAGCACTTAAAGGGCCTGCTGGCAAAATTATGGCTGAACTTGGGCAAGAGGCATCTGTCTTGGGTATTGCCAAGAGATACCGCGAATTTGCAAAGTACTTGGTTATTGATAACTTGGATATTGAATATTCTGGAGAGATTAGAAATTCATCTATGGAACCAGTAGTGCTAGGTACGGTAATGACAACTCCAGATGTTGCAACTGGGTTAGCTAAAGAGATAATCCGCCTGATATAAATAATTCAGAATCAAACTTCGTTAGACAGTCCCACATTCATATCAGACCTGTAATTCCATAGATTGATTTAGCCACTAGCGCCAGCAAATACTCTTGAACTAAAAAACGGAGAAAAATCCAACAGATCCCAACTACTGGTAGTACCCCATGACATCTACTATGAGATCAGTGCCACCTAGAGCATTGTAAACATTTACTGAGTCATTTCTGCCTATCTCGACAACTACTAGATTGGCTCTGGTTTCACCCTGATACCAATTGAGGTCTGAAATTATGGGCGGGGCAGATGGAGTCGAAGGTGTTGGATAAACTGTCAAAAAGCCAGGTTGAGTGGTATTAGTGGCAGTTACGGATAGGACAATGGCAGTAGCATTTGAAGGCACATTGTCTAAAGTGCCACCTGGACCTGAACCTGCAACATTAACCGTTATGGTGCTATTTGAACTTAGAGTTCCATTTGGGGAAGTATCACACTGGTTTGAAGTAATGCCTTTTGAGACAGCTCTTGTGTCACAGATTCGAACTGGCACTATTGGATGGAAACTAGCTCCTGTTAGTGATGAACCACTACCCGTGAAGTATCCATTGACATCAACCACCACATCCGTATTACCCATGAAATTGTATATAGAAATATCTCCATTTGTTGGATCAATTGGCACTATAACCCTATTTGCCACTGACTGATTTGTGCCGAAGTTTAAGTTAGATGCCTCGGGCACATTGGTTAAATTAGATGGATAAACAGTTAAATAGCCAGGTTGAGTGGTATTAGTAGCCGTGAGATTAAGGACAATGGCAGTGGCATTTGAAGGCACATTGTCTAAAGTGCCACCTAGACCTGAACCTGCAACATTAACCGTTAAGGTGTTATTTGAACTTAGAGTTCCATTTGGGGAAGTATCACACTGGTTTGAAGCAATGCCTTTTGAGACAGCTCTTGTGTCACAGATTCGAACTGGGGCAATAGGAATATACTGACCTGTTGTAGTTGAAGTGGTAGTTGGCGCATTGTAGCCTTCAATATCTACTAATACATCTGTAGAACCCATGAAGTTATAAATGGTTATATCTCCATTTGTCCCCACACCAACCTCAACCAAGTCGGGAACAGTCTCGCCTGCAATAAAGTTCAAGTTTGACGAGACTGGACGAGTACTTCCGGTGGGATACACAGTGAGATAACCGGGTTGAGTGGTATTAGTAGCAGTGATATTCATTACAACTGAAGTTGCATTCGATGGAATGACACTGGTTCCAAATACTCCGGTAACCTGCACATTTAAAGTTGAATTAGTTCCTAAGGTTGTATTGGGTAAAGTATTGCACTGATTAGTGAGAGTGCTACTACTCACAGCTCTTGTGTCACAGATCCTAGTTGGAGAGACTGGAGTATAACCATCGGGTGATCCGACAGTAATCTCAAACTTAACTGGACTTCCAACAAGGCCGTTTGAGTCACTAACTTGGATAGTGAAGCCATACCACCCGGTAGTAGTTGGAGTTCCAGAAATCGTTCCAGTTGAACTATTCAAGGTAAGTCCGTTAGGCAGGTAACCGGAAATAATCGACCAGTTGTAAGGAGAAGTGCCTCCGGAGGCTGCCATAGAGGTTGAATAGGACTGATTAGGCGGTGTACTTGCAAGGACGGTGGGAGATATTTCGGGCAATGAAGTTTGAATCACTCCCTCTCCGTTGGTTGCTAGGTAGATTTCTCCTGAGTCAATTACTACTCCGTTATCGACTTGCGAGATTGCATTTCCATTGATTGAGGACCACGCAGTGCCACTAGAGGATGAAAAATACGGACCTTGAGATGTTGCGATTACTGCAGCTCCATTTACACTGCCAGGGATGAATGCAGCTTGAGTAAAAATGCACTGTGAACAGTTGATGCCTGATATATCCAATGAAAATGAAGCACCTCCATTGGTGCTTATCCACATTCCTTGACCGGAGAAAACCCATCCTCCGACGAGCACAATATTTGCATTGTATGGGTCAAAGGCAACCACAAAAGAGGTAGATCCGAGATTTGAGTTAACAATTGACCATGAGGAACCGTTATCTGTAGTCCCAAGTAATCCCATGCTTGTAATGATAAGAATATGAGAAGGGTTAGATGGGTCTATTGCAATTCGCGATCGATTAGCAAAGAACATATTAGAAAAAGGGCAGATTCCTGAATTAACACTTGCTAGCGAAGTTCCTGTGTCAGAAAAGGATGCACCGTAATTTGTACTTTCTGAAAGAGTACACGTGGATAGATCTAATCCAACCAGCAACTGTGGGTCATTTTGTATTCCTATTAACTCATCAGGAAGATATGTGACAGGGGAAAAAGTTTGCCCTCCATCTGTTGACACTTGGTAGTGATTAACTATACCGAAGTTGTTTGTGTCGAGATACTGGTAGCTAGGATTCCCAGGGTCAATGTATGCATAGCCTATTTCGCCCCCCGAAGGAATAGTACCCCATGAAGAGCCGTTGTCTAAAGATTGAAGTGGATGGTTATCTTGATCTACAGTTAGTACTTCAGGCCCATTGGCAGCAACCGAATAAGCCATGTAATTCGTCATATTACTTGCTAGTGAATACCAAGTTCCATTAACTCCAGTGGTTGTCATGTATAGACAAAGGTCGCTCCCAACCATTAGGTTGTTGGAGTCGGCAGGATTAATACGGATAGTTCTTACGTCACATCCTCGTCCGGAATCACTCCAAGTAACACCACCGTCGGTCGAGTAGTACATATTTGTGTCACCTGAAGCTCCATAAAGAAGGGAGGCGTTTATGGGATCAGGTGAAAATGCCTGCCAAGTGCCTGTTACAAAGGCAGGCTTTGGCAATATTGACCAACTAGTCCCAGAGTTTATGCCGACGGCTATGAGATTACCTTGGTTGAGATAAATAATATTGGTGGGGTAGGGTCCCATGGAAACTTCAACAGGAGAACCATTGAGGCCTGAGATACTTGGAATTGTGGATGTCCACGTAGTTGTGGGACTTCCACAAACCACCATTGCAGAAGAACCATAACCGTAAGCACATGCAGAACTTGAGTTCCCGCCAAGACTTTTCATGATCTCACCAGGTGACGAAGTCCATAGAGCTGACCAAGTTGCGCCATTATCAGTGGATGCATAAATTGTCCCATCGTTGTTCTGCGGGGACTCTGCCAATCCTAAAAGTTGTGACCCAATTTGCAAAATACTCAGTGCCGAATCAGCCACATTTGAAGCCGACCATGATGCTCCTTCATTGGCGGTATAGAAAAATCCAGCATTAGTTGCAGCTACTGCATTTGATGCGTTAGTTTGATCTACCCAGATGGAGTGAACTATTGGACTCCCAAGGCCTACATCGGACTGAGACCAACTTTGTCCGCCATTTGAAGTTACGTAAATCCCACTTGGATCGTTAAATCCATCTAATGGCCCTCCACTGCCAGCAGAATATACAACTTGAAGATTATTCCAGTCAATGCCTAAAGTGCCAATTGATCCAGTTGAGGCACCCCCAACCGAGCGTGGGCCGACAGTATTCCAGGATGGACCTAAAGTTGGAGAGTTGTTACTAGTTAAAGCAGAATATGACTTCAAATCTGAATTAGCTGTTGTATGGAGGTTTTTTTCTAGAAGGCTATTTATGTGAGAAGTTGCTCCAGGAACTGTTGAAGTCAGATTAAAAGTAACAGTGGCTACTAGTCCAGCGGAAATAAAGAGTGCTAGGAGTACACTTCCTTGCGTGATCATTGCAATTAAGAATTTTCTCGTGGTTTTCACAGAAAACAAGCGAGGAACATTTTTATCTTTATCTTTCACCCAATCTTGCATGTAATCGAGTATAGGGCTTCACCTTATAATTTGCTTTGCTGGAAGGTTAAATATGTAAACCATGACACGTTGAAGTATAGAAAGCCCAAGTCAAATTACAATACGGCAATTTACACTGGTCAGGGATGCTTGCATCTGGTTCTATCAGTTGATAAGGTTTTCATTCAATGAGTTCGAATTACATGGGTGCCACTGTCGGCAACGCAACTGGCAGTCAATTGGCGGTAGAGACTCATGGATTAGTTAAGAACTTTGGAAACAACGTAGCCGTCAATAACGTTGAACTTTTGGTCCCTAGAGGTTGTGCATTTGCTACCTTGGACCTAACGGAGCAGGGAAAACTACTCTCATTCGAATGCTTCTTGGTTTGACTAGTGCAGATAAAGGTTCTATGTCCATACTTGGGTACTCGGTGCCTAAGCATAGAGATAAGGCACTAGCCCGAGTTGGCGCAATCGTGGATGAGCCAAGGTTTCATGGTCATTTGACAGGCCGTGAGAATTTAGAGATCTTGGCCACGGCCCGTGAGCATGCAGCCAGGTCCCGAATAGGTGAGTCACTTGAAAGAGTCGGACTTACATCTCGCGGCAATGATCGAGTGTCCAAGTATTCGATGGGAATGCGACAGAGACTGGGTGTAGCAGCATGTCTAATTGGCGATCCCCAACTCCTTATACTTGATGAGCCGATGAACGGTCTTGACCCGGCAGGAATGCAGGATATGCGTGAAATGATACTTTCACTAGTCGCCGAAGGAAGAACGGTAATGTTATCGTCCCACTTGCTCGACGAAATTGAGCGAACCTGTGATGCGGTGGCAATAGTGGACAGAGGCACTGTAATCCGGCAAGGATCTATTTCAGAGTTGCTTGCAGGTGCATCATTATCATTTCAACTTGAGTGTTCTGAACCAGAGAAGGCAAAGAATATCTTGCAAGCCACTAATTTCGGCGCTGTGGTCGATGTGCAACCTAATGGTATTGGAGTTAATCTTCCAACAGATACGCCTAAAGATGTAATTGCTGCGATTGTTCGCCAGCTAGTGAATGAGGATATATCTATCTATAGTGTGCAAAGGATACAGGCCTCACTTGAAGAGTGGTTCCTCAAAGTTACGAGTAAATTAGGGGAATCAGCATGACTCCGGCTGATGGGACAACTTTGATTGAAAGACAAAGGGAAATTTCAATGTCCGCCACAGATCACAGGGGATATGTTATCCCGACTTTTGGAATGATTGCCGCAAGATTTAAAGAATTGCGGAAGCGACGCGGTCTTATGATTACTTTGATTTTAGGTAACAGTTCAGGTACCCTAAAGGTGGCTCTGGCCAGGGAATCGCGCGGACCGCGCGATTATCCACCACTTGGCGTGTTATTTCGTGTAAAACT
>JABEUL010000068.1 GCA_013044465.1 Acidimicrobiales bacterium | reverse complement strand
CTTTGAGGCCAATTCAAGTAAATCTTCTCATGTCGCTTAATCCATAGGTGCGTGCCATGTCATTGAGCCCAGGGTCGATATTTGCAAATGAAGCTCTGGCTGTGATGAAAGCAAATGGAGCCGATACAAAAGATTGAGCAATGATTATCCCGATAACCGAATCTGTCAGTCGGCCCCCTGTCGTTGATCCCAGCCAACTTAGAGGTCCAATTACGTGAATTAGAAGGATGCCGCTAACAAGCGGCGGAAGAGCAAGGGGAATAGAGACTGCAAAGCTAACTATGTTTGCCAAGAACTTCCTTTTCGCATTAGCAATACTCCAAGCCAATGGGAGCATAAAAAGCGCTATCAGGACAGTTGATATTGAGGCAGTAACTATAGAGATAGCTAATGCATTCAGTAGCCCTCCAGATGAGCCTAATCCTTGATTAGTTACTCCAGCTTTGGTTGATTCAAAAAGGAATACAGCAATTGGAAATCCCACATATACAGCTGCAATTGCCCCCAATATCAAGAGCAGCGGCTTTGTACTCTTTTCCAGGCTAGAAGATTTAGTTGGCAAAAAGCTTCACCAGATTGGTCGGCGCCCCAGTTCCAGTTAATTTAGGTTTTGCATCAACTTGCAATCCATCTTGGCTCAAGAGCTTTTGCGTCGAAGGAAGAAGAAGAAATTCCACAAATGCCTCTGCTCCACTTACATTTTTCGTGTTCAGAGGAATTGTGATAGTAAAGGCAGCGCCTAAATTAATGCCAGTTAGTGGCAGAGTGGGAAGACCATCTGCCTTGGCCTCGTTGGAGTAAAAAAATCCCGCATCTAACTGACCTGCACTTAAGCGTCCTATGAGTGTTTCTTCTGGAAATACCCCGGTTGAACTATTTGCAATATCAGCTAGCGCGGGACTGTGGTAAAGGGTTGCTGCGGTATTTAGGGCTTGGGTGGTTAAGAGGCCTTTAGGATCCAATTTAGGATCGGTCCGTCCCAATAAAAATCCCGGCTCATCTATGACATCTTGCCAAGGCTTAGTCTTTAGTTGACTAGCGAACTTAGAAGATGGATTGTATGCGAGCACCAATGGGGCTTGGGCAAACGTTACGTACCATGATATTTTTCCAGCTCCCTTGGCAGTCATTAATGTGGTATCGACACTGGGAGCAGCACTTATAAAAATGTCAGCTATATGGATTCCGCCAGTCATTTGATTTGCCAAAGCAGTTGAGCCTCCAGGAAATCCACTGAAGGTGAACCCTGTTGCTGAATTAAATTTTGTGCTGATCTCTGACTCCATGATTTGAGTGAGTGAACCGGCATATAAGACATCTACTGTGCCATTTCCCTTTATTAAGCCTGTTCCCGATGTAGCAATGGGAGCACTTTGATGGGTTGTGGAGCAACTTGCAAGGAAGACTGCCGAGCCTAAAACAATGGCGCCAAAAACGAACTTGCTTCGCTTTAAAGCAAGCCTTGCCCTTCGTATAAATACATTCCCGAGTGACTTTGTATGCACTTCAAATCTTCTCTTTAGATACTTCAATCATCATGTTGGTTGCTTTTACGCTGGCCACTGCAACTACGCCGGGTTCCAAGCCCAATTCGTCACATGCTTCTGAACTCATGAGTGAGACAATCCTGAATGATCCAGCAACCATTTCAACAGAGGCCATGACTTTGTCCTTGGTGACATTGGTGACAATTCCCAAAAACCGATTCCTGGCACTGGATGCTGGCAGTGTTCTTGTAATCTCGGCACTCTTTATGCCAGAGGAATCTGAGAGAGATTCTCTTAGAAATTCTGCAAGACCTGCAGGGTCGATCTCACGATGCCCACTGGGGGTTCTAGTTGCACGAACGCTGCCGTCGTCAACCCATTTTCTAACAGTATCCACACTTACGCCCAGAAGTTGGGCAACGTATCCGATTCGTAATGGTGTCACGTAGCTAGGTTACTAGCAGTAACTAGAAAAGTCAAGATATATTTAATATTTTCCTAGATTAATCTAGATTTTGCTTAGATGTCCAATTTCCTGAGCTTCGTATTCAGACTTCTCAATGCCCTTCAAAACTTCATCTTTGATCTCTCTAGTAACTGCCATAACCATGCCGATTCCCATATTGAAAACCCTGTACATCTCTTCGGTTTCTATGTGACCGACCTCTTGAATAACTTTGAAAACCTTAGGAACTTCCCAAGAGTCACGATCAACTATCGGTTTTGAATTTGGAGGAATTACACGAGTCAAGTTGGACAGCAATCCTCCCCCAGTGACATGGGCTATGGAGCGAATTCCCTGACGAAAAGAGGCAATAAGTGAAGTTACAAGAGGTGCATAAATAACCGAGGGCTCAAGCAATGCCTCGCTGACAGTTGATCCCGGATAAAGTTCATCTTCGTAGTGAAGACCTGCATCCGAGAGGAGTGCTTTTCTGGCCAATGTATAGCCATTTGATCTAATTCCAGGTGAGCTAAGACCTATTAGAACTTCATCTCCTAAAATATTTTCAGACCCTAAAATTCTCTCTTTCTCAACTATTCCAACAGCAAATCCAGCTAAGTCGAAGTGCCCAGGAGCAAACTCACCCGAGTGCTCGGCCATTTCACCTCCAATAAGGGCAGCGCCGGCCAACTTGCAACCTTTGGCAATGCCTGAAACAATTCTTTCGATGTAATCGGGATCAACTTTTCCAATTGAGATGTAATCGAGCATGAATAAAGGCTTCGCTCCTACACAAACAAGATCATCCACACACATTGCAACCAGATCAAGTCCAATCGTGTCGACTTGTCTACACTCGCCTGCAACAACTGCTTTAGTTCCCACTCCATCAGTAGTGGAGATTAAGACAGGTGAGTCGTACTCTTGCTTGTCAATTTCAAAAGCTCCTCCAAATCCCCCAATTTCTGAGACAACTCCCTTTGTATATGTTGATCTGATTGCCCCTTTAATTTTTTCGACTGCGGCCTCTCCAGCATTGATATCGACTCCTGATTCTGAGTAAGTCAATCCATCAGACAATTGCCTTCGCCCCTTCAAAATCAGGCACAGTGGAGGGATACACGCCTGTTAAACAGCCATTACAGAACTGATCGCTCTCGACGCCAATTGCCTCGACCAGCTGATCGAGTGATAAAAAGCCCACGGAATCAGCTCCAATAAGCTGAGCAATCTCATCTACTGGCACGTGAGCTGCAACGAGTTCATCACGGCTTGGAATGTCAATCCCGTAAAAGCAAGGCCACTTAAACGGTGGTGAAGAAAATCGCATGTGAACCTCTTTGGCTCCAGCATCTCGCAACATCTTGACCAATGCTCTAGATGTAGTGCCTCTGACAAATGAATCATCCACGACAACTAAGGATTTTCCAGTAATATTCTCAGTCAGTGGAGATAGCTTTCTCCGAACACTTCTTGCTCTGGCTTCTGGAGTTGGGTCAATAAATGTTCGTCCGATGTAACGATTTTTGACTAGTCCTTGGCCGTAGGGGATGGTGCTAAAGCGAGCGAATCCTTCTGCTGCAGGCACACCCGAATCAGGTACTCCCATTACCAAATCGGCGTCAACTGGATGCTGCTTGGCAAGCAACTCTCCCATGCGCCTCCTGGCTCCATGGACCTCTTTGTTATAAAGAAGCGAATCAGGACGGGCAAAGTAAACAAACTCAAAGATGCAGAGACTGGGATTTATCCGTGAGGCTTCAAATGGCATAAATGTACGCACGCCCCCATCGTCAATAATTACCATCTCACCGGGATCTAACTCTCTCACAAATTTGGCTCCAGCTACTGTTAAAGCTGGTGATTCTGAAGCTAACAACCAGCCAGTCACGTGCTCGTCTCCATCTGGGCCCAACTCTCGGTACTCTCCCAGGCACAGTGGCCGGAGACCGTTTGGGTCTCTTATGCCGATCAGTCTAAAGGCATCCATGACCACCAGAGAAAAGGCACCTTCAATTTCAGGCAGCACTTCTAATAGTGCTTTTTCCAGTGCATGTGCCGAGTTGGGGTCGGGGTCTCCCTGATTTTGAAATGCCTGGGCTAAAAGCTCGGCCAAGACGTCGGAATCTGAGGTAAACATTCCTGGCAACATCCCGGCCTTTTGCGCCAACTGCTCAGTATTGGTGAGATTTCCATTGTGTCCAAGGGCAAATCCTGCAGGGCCAACAGGCCGATAGGCAGGTTGCGCATTTTTCCAAGTAGACGAACCAGTGGTCGAGTACCTGGTGTGACCAATAGCTAAAAACCCCTGTAGGGTGGCCAATGAATGCTCGTCAAACACATTGGAAACAAGGCCCATATCCTTATAGACCATGATTGTATCACCGTCACTAACTGCCATTCCTGCAGATTCTTGACCACGGTGTTGAAGAGTAAAAAGTCCGTCGTAGGTGACATGTGCTACAGAAACCCCGGGTGCATATACACCAAAGACACCGCAGGATTCTTTCACCCTCTCATTCTGCCACATACCGAGGCCTAAAGCGTATAGCATTAAAACCTACCCGGAAACTGTAGCGAGGAGGCAGCCTGTGCCCACGACCGTTGTCGTAGGGACCCAATGGGGCGACGAAGGAAAAGGAAAGGTAACAGACTTATTGGCACGTCAGATGGACGTTGTCGTGCGTTACCAAGGAGGCCACAATGCAGGCCACACTATTGTTGTTGAGGGAGAATCCTTTGCCCTTCAGTTGGTTCCCTCAGGTGTTCTTTACCCACACATAACCCCAGTTATTGGCAACGGCGTAGTAGTTGATCCGGGTGTTTTGTTGGACGAAATGGATATGTTGTCGGCAAAGGGAATCGATACATCCCGCTTAATGGTCAGTGGGAATGCTCATCTGATCCTCCCGTTCCACCTTGAAATAGATCGAATGACCGAGAGATTCCTTGGGAAAAACCGCCTGGGAACCACTAAAAGGGGTATCGGGCCCGCCTATGCTGACAAGGCCTCAAGGGTGGGCTTAAGGGTGCAGGATCTGTTGGATCCCAAAATATTTAGGGCGAAATTAGAAGTTATTACCAAGGAAAAAAATGCCATTTTGGCAAAGGTGTATAACCAACTGCCCTTGGATGTAAATGAAATTGCTGATAGATACCTTGATGAACTCACACCCAGAATCGAACCTCTGATCAGCGATACAGTCGGGTTTTTGCATGACTCATTGGATGCCGGGAAAAATATTCTTCTAGAAGGCGCCCAGGCTACCTTTTTAGACTTGGATCACGGCACATACCCTTATGTGACGTCATCTAATCCTTGTGCCGGTGGGGCATGTACTGGTTCTGGGATAGGACCCAGAGATATCAGCAAAGTCATTGGAATTGCCAAAGCCTATATAACAAGAGTTGGAGCAGGTCCGTTCCCAACTGAAGTCGAAGGCGAAGTAGCCGAGTTGTTGGTTGATCGAGGTCATGAATACGGCACGAATACCGGAAGAAGGAGACGTCCGGGATGGATGGATGCCGTAATGCTCCGCCACGCGGTTCGGCTCAACTCTCTAAGCCATATTGCGCTCACAAAATTAGATGTATTAGATACTTTGGATTCCATCAAAATATGTGTGGCTTATGACATTGATGGTGTGAGAACGGAGAAAGTTCCCTATCATCAAAGTGAACTCCACCATGTGATCCCAATATATGAGGTATTTGAAGGCTGGCAGTGTGATCTTACACAGATAACAGATGCAAAAGAACTTCCATCACAAGCTAAGAAATATATATCGAGACTTGAGGAGTTAGCTGGAATACCGGTTTCCTATGTAGGGGTCGGCCCCGGGAGAGAACAAATAGTGGAGTTTGAGTAGTGAAATCTACAATATGTGTTGTAGGTTCAGGCGCCAGAGAGCACGCACTTGCACTAACTTTGGCAAAATCATGCGAGAAGGTTATTGTGACTCCAGGAAACCCTGGAATGACTGCAAATCTAGACGCAAGAGATGGCTCTCCTGCCACTGAATTTGGCACAATCGACATCACTGATCTTCCACCTGAAGCAATTGAAGCAAGTCTTTACGTAATAGGGCCTGAAGTGCCCTTGGTGGAGGGACTGGCAGATAAGTTAAGGTCTCTGGGGAAAAAAGTAGTCGGCCCAGGCGCCGATGGGGCCAAGCTCGAGGGTTCTAAAATCTGGATGAAAGAAATCTTGACAAAATCTGGTGTGCCAACTGCAAAATTTGGTGTTTTTGATGAATTTGAACGTGCTCGAAGATACCTAAAGGAGATGAAAGGTCCATGGGTAATCAAAACTGATGGACTTGCAGCTGGAAAAGGTGTCTTGGTTACTGACTCTCTAGCGCATGCCATAGATGATGTTCGCTCCAAACTGTCGGGTGAAAGCTTCGGTGCTGCTGGAACCAAGGTAGTTATTGAAGAGTATATGGAAGGTCTTGAGCTTTCTCTCATGGTCCTAACGGATGGAAAAACACTTGCTCCAATGTCACCTGCCAGGGATGCCAAACGAGTATTTGACGGTGACGAGGGCGCCAATACTGGCGGAATGGGTGCATTTTCACCTGTCCCACTCCAGTCAGGTGAATCCATTGACAAACTAGTCGACGATGCAATGGAACGTGCTGTGGAACCTCTTTTAGGACGCCTGATCAAAGATGGCATTGATTACAGGGGAGTTTTATACGCCGGATTAATGCTCACAGAGGAGGGTCCCAAGGTAGTTGAGTACAATATTCGCTTTGGTGATCCTGAAACCCAGGCAGTACTCCCAAGGTTAGAAGGTGACCTAGTCTCCCTCTTGGATCAAGTTGCCACAGGACACCTATCAACGGAACCCCGATTTTCTCCGAAGAGGTGCGTGAACGTTGTTTTAAGTGCACCTGGTTATCCAGAATCTCCCAAACTTGGCGAACCGATAGAAATTAACCGAGAAAAAGTGGGTAAATCCCAAGTGTTCTTTGCTGGAGTCACACAAAGAGAAGACGGCGCACTGCTCACTTCCGGGGGAAGGGTTATGTCGGTTAGTGCATTGGGAGATAATTTAATTGAAGCACGTGAAAACGCATATCGGTCAATTGAGGGCATAGAATTCGAAGGTATGCACTTTCGCCGAGATATTGGCCTTATGGCTGTGGAACTAGAATCTACAAATGAAAGCGCATGATTAACCGTTACTCGTTGCCGGAGATGGCAGATCTTTTTAGTGACCAAGCCAGATTGAGCAAATGGCTTGACGTTGAACTTGCTGTAGTTCAAGCATTGGCGAAATTTGGCAAATTTGACAGTAATAAAGTGAGCGCTTTATTGGCAAGTAGACCCACGATTGATGACGCCTTTATAAAAAGAGTCGAAGAACGTGAGATGATTACGGACCACGACTTGGCAGCATTTGTAGATGTTGTTCAGAGCACAATTGGCACAAGTGAGGCTCAATGGATTCATTATGGTCTAACGAGTTCAGACGTAGTAGACACTGCACTTGGTCTGACTTTGAAAGAATCGGGCAGCCTCTTGATTCAAACTATTAACGAATTCTTTGAAGCTCTTAAAATTCGTGCAGTCGAGTTCCAAGATACTCCCATGGTCGGCAGGACACATGGCATGCATGCTGAGCCCACCACATTTGGTGCCAAACTCGCTCTATTTGCCCTCCAGGTCAAACGGGATGCCGTAAGGCTCGACCGGGCAGTCAAAGGAGTTTCCGTTGGCAAACTTTCCGGTGCGGTTGGAACGTATTCAAACATTGACCCTGAAATAGAAAAACTTGCCTGCGACTTATTGGGACTTGAACCAGTTCCTGCTACACAGGTCATATCGAGAGATCGTCATGCCGAGTACTTATATGCTTTAGCTTCCATTGGTTCGACCATTGAAATGGTTGCCACAGAAATCAGACATATGGCAAGGACCGAATTGGGCGAAGCTAATGAAGCTTTTAAATCCGGTCAAAAAGGCTCCTCTGCGATGCCTCATAAACGAAATCCGATTCTTTCGGAAAGGCTTTGCGGATTGGCAAGAGTCCTTCGGGGCTATTTGCTTTCTGGGTTGGAAGACATCGCACTTTGGCACGAACGGGATATCTCGCACTCAAGCGTAGAGCGCATTATTCTCCCGGACGCTTCTATTCTTGCCCACTACATGCTCAAGAAAGCGACTTCCCTGATAACAAATTTAGATGTCCATCCTGAGAAAATGCTCGCTAATTTGGAGCTTTCAAACGGTGTGGTTTTTTCTCAGTCAGTTCTTTTGGCCCTAGTTGACAGTGGACTAGAGCGGGACTCGGCTTATCGAATAGTTCAAAGCTCTTCCAAAGAGGCACTATCTGGCAACCGCTCTTTAAAAGAAGTGATCGAGGCAAATGAGGAAGTGGGTAGGATTTTAGGTGAAAAAGAAATTGAAAATGCTTTCAATTTGTCGAGAATACTACGACATGCAAATAGAACAGTAAAGACATTGGAGGAGCTGTAGAAGTGGATAAGTTGAAGTTTTCAACTCTAAAACTTGTAAACCGAGGCAAAGTAAGGGATATGTATGAGTTCCAAGATGAGATGCTTGTCTTAGTTGCATCTGATCGGATCTCAGCATTTGATGTGGTCTTAAACGAGCCAATTCCAAATAAAGGCCGAGTTCTCACCGCAATGACCGTCGCTTGGTTAAATG
Source organism: Acidimicrobiales bacterium (assembly GCA_013044465.1). Taxonomy (GTDB): domain Bacteria; phylum Actinomycetota; class Acidimicrobiia; order Acidimicrobiales; family JABEUL01; genus JABEUL01. Next base: position 2,654 of record JABEUL010000068.1, on the reverse strand, counting down.
AGTTATCAGGTGTTGCACCCAATCATTTAGTTTCTACTGAAATCGATGAATTCCTTATTGATGATAGATCGATCGAGGAGAAAAACTTAATTGAGTCGCTAGCCGGTCGCACAACTTTAGTTAAAAAAGCCAAGATGCTTCCCATTGAATGCATTGTCAGGGGCTATATCTCGGGTTCAGCTTGGAAGGAGTACTCTAAAAACGGGACTGTCCATTTCACTTCTGTTAGTCCTGGACTTTTAGAGTCTTCTCAGTTACCTGAACCAATCTTCACACCATCTACAAAAGCTGACATTGGACATGACGAAAATATTTCTTTTGAAGAAGCAGTAAATTTAATCGGCCTAGAAGCAGCAAACAGAGCTAGAGACATATCCCTAAGCGCATACGAAATAGGCAGAAAAAAAGCTTTCGAGCATGGCATTATTGTCGCTGACACCAAGTTTGAACTGGGCTATATCAATGGGGAGATGTCAATTTGCGATGAGGTGCTCACCCCGGATTCATCAAGGTTTTGGCCAAAGGACCAATGGATCGAAGGTTCAACTCCACCTTCATTTGATAAACAGCCTGTAAGAGACTGGCTTGAGTCAACTGGTTGGGACAAAACACCTCCACCCCCAAGACTTCCCGACGAAGTCGTAACAAGTACGTCACGACGTTACGAGGAAGCTTATGAAAAAATCTTTGATAAATCACTCGACGAGTGGCCAGGAGTTTGAAATTGTCCGAATTTGAGTTACTTGCAGAAATACGACATAAATCTGGAATTGCCGATCCTGAAGGAGGCACAATTTTGCGAGCCCTCCCCGCTCTTGGCTTTGAAGAGATCTCGAATGTCTCAGTTGGAAAAGCCATAAGATTCGCTGTATCGGCAGCTAGTGCCAGTGAAGCAGTTGCCAAGGGTGAAGAACTTTGCAAGAGGCTGCTTGCCAATCCTGTCCTAGAGAGTTTTAAGATTTCAGTAATTTCATGAGCACTGGTTTGAAGTTCTAGATGGCAACTGACGTAGGAGTAGTCGTTTTTCCAGGTACAAACTGTGAATTCGATGTCTTGGAGGCCATTGATGCTTCAGGCGCCAATGGTCACCTCCTGTGGCATGGGAATAGTTTTGTGCCGAAATATGATTCGGTGATACTGGCCGGTGGTTTCGCACACGGTGACTATCTTCGCCCAGGTGCAATTGCGAGATTTTCTAAAATTATGGAAGGGATCTCAAAGTTTGGTGCAGATGGGGGGAAAATAGTAGGTATCTGCAACGGTTTTCAGGTTCTAACAGAAGCTGGATTGCTCCCCGGTGCACTGCAAAAAAATAGGGGCTTAACTTTTATATGTGAAAAAGTCACACTGGAGGTCGTTTCCGATAAAAGTTGCTTTACCAAGGTAGTTTCACCTGGGACTGTCGTCACGCTTCCAATAAACCACTTCAGCGGAAACTACACGAACGAGAATGTAGATGAATTAGAAGCCAATGGACAAGTAATACTTAAGTACTGCGACAATCCAAATGGCTCTGTAAACTCGATTGCCGGCATTCGAAATGACAGAGGAAACATCGTTGGCCTCATGCCTCATCCAGAAAGGGCCATTAGCGAAATTACTGGAGGAAGCGATGGGCTTCTATTTTGGAAGTCCCTTCTAAAGAGTTAACAGGCCAACTTTCTCTCCTGCTGGTCTATTTCAGATCTGACTCCCTGGAGTTATTGCAGCTATCTCGTTAACTCGATCCAAATGAAAGTTGCACCTGCCAAGACTTTTTTGCCGAAATTGGAAAAGAGGAATAAAGTGCTAATTCGGTAGATGAAACTACTCGTCAAACATTGGCGCTGTTCTCTATACTTATTCCTAGATGAAGGTGAGAGTAAAATTGCAAAGGAAAATAAATGAAGCTTCAAGGTGAGTCATTCAGCGACATCTTAAGAGAGCTAAAAGCCAGAAAATCAAAAGATCCCGATTTGAACTCAGCGCAGTTATTTGGCTTGGTATATCCAACGGGACGAGATGACATTGAAACATTAGTTTCTGAAGTTAGCCAAATGTACCTATTTGAAAATGCCCTCAACCCCTTTAAGTTTCCAGAATTAGCCCATTTGGAAGAAGAGGTAATCGACTCAGTAAGTAACTTATTGAATAGAAAGGAGACTTCTAGGCGAGGCGGTGCAATGACATCAGGTGGAACCGAGTCAATTCTTATGTCAATGAGTGTCCATAAGGCTAGGGCAGTTGCAAGAGGCGTCAAATCTCCAAAGATTGTGGCCGCCACTTCGGCGCACCCAGCCTATGCCAAAGCGGCCTCATATTTTGGCCTTGAACTAGTACAGGTCCCACTTGACAAATTCTATCGAGCTGATCTAGATACGCTTAGAAATGTAGTCACAGATGAAACTGCGGTAGTTGTCGCATCGGCATTTTGTTACCCATACGGCATAATGGACCAAGTTGAAGAAATCGCTTCGATAGCTCAAAGTTCTGGGGCTGGTTGTCATGTGGATGCTTGCATCGGTGGGTTCGTTCTTCCATTTTTAGAGAAACTTGGCAGAGACGTGCCGCTCTTCGACTTTAGAGTACCGGGTGTAACTGCCATTTCAGCAGACATTCACAAATACGGATATGTGCCAAAAGGTGCCTCAGTATTACTTCACAGAGATGATGAT
>JABEUL010000067.1 GCA_013044465.1 Acidimicrobiales bacterium | reverse complement strand
GTGTCGGATCATGGTTGGCAGCACCGAGAATAGTGAAAACAACCTGGCCTTCTTTGACGGAGTATCCAAGTACATCGGCATCTTGAAGTGCACTTCTGCCATCAAATTGAACTGGTGAATCAAATCGAAGTAGCTCGTCGACTGCGCTAGGCATAAGTGTGGGGTCAGATCGGAGTTTGGCCAATTGGTCTGGGTTTTTTAATAACGCATAGAGCCCGTTTCCAATCAAATTGGTTGTAGTTTCAAATCCTGCAGCATATAAAAGAAATGCTGTTGAGACCAGTTCTTCTTCAGTGAGCGAGTCGTTTCCGTCTCTGGCTTCTATTAATTTTGACAGTAAGTCATCACCCAGGGATTTGCGCCTCTCGACAACCAATTCACTTAAATAAGTAGTCATTTCCTTTCCTGCGGCAATTCCAGTAAAAAATTCTTCTTTTGTCAGAGTCGGCTCAAGCATTTGGGTTGCAGATCGCACCAGTGGTCTAAATATCTCCCGCATCTCAAGGGGCACACCGAGCATCTCGCTAATAACCGTTGCAGGCAGTCTCCATGCCAGGGCTTCCATGATGTCGACTCGACCACTTAATTCATCTAAAAGTTCATCAGTCAACCTCTCCACATGGGGACGAAGTTTCTCCACAGTTTTTGGAGTAAAGGCCCGTGACACAAGACCTCGCAATCTGGTGTGATCAGGAGGATTGAGAAAAAGCATCGTAGTTCTTCTCTCAAAGAACTTCATGACTGAGTCAAGCTCTTCAATACTCAGATCCAGTGACTCAGCTCTCTGACGCCTTCTGCCTTCAGTGTCATCATCTTTTCCAAACCGATTGTCTCTTAATAGTCTCTGGCAATCTTCAAATCGAGTCAGCACAATCATGCCAAGTGAAACTTGGTGGCACGGGGGCTTTTCATGGAGTTTTGAGTAGATGGAGTATGGGTCATTGCGCCCCTCTTCTGTCATAAAAAGGTTTGCTAACAACCCATCAACTTCGGGATCGATTGGAGGAGTCAACGAATCATTTTCAAAGCTCAATGTGGTCACACCCCTAGAATACGCTCAAATGAGATCTCGGTCACATTCAGACTGCAAATTCTTTTTGAAAAGTCCTCGAAAAACCTTACTCGAGTTTTATATTTTTGGCTTTCCTTCTTCGAGCCGTTGCCAAAAAAGCTGTAATTAACGATACTGTCACGACCAATGTGCCCACTCCCACAAGCAATGCAGCTATAAGTTTTCCGGTCGAGCCGCCCGAATTACTTGGCTCATTGGCGGTGAATGAGGCATCTTGTTGAAATGTTGGCCTGTTTTGCCAAACCATGTCGGGAGCGTCAGCTAATCCAACCATGGTGTAGCTGATTGAATCTAAATTAGGAATCGATAATTTAGCTACCTGGCTCTGGCTGTCTTGATTCCATAGGGCAATGTTTGGTGTGGTGTTTATGGATTCAAGAGTGTTGTAAGTTTCAGTTAGTGCATTTAAAAGGGCGGTTTTACAGGTGGAAATCCCACCTAGGCACACTTTGTCATTTACTGGGCTTGAAAATGGAGCCCCAACACTTTCTTTGTTTACCTCACGAAGAACCCGCCAGAGAAGGCCCTCAAACCCGGCACCGTAGGAGTCGCCTTGTTTAGTCCCGTATCCATTTGGCGAAGCAACAAAGGGAAGCTGGTTCATCTGGTTGTACAAAGTATCAGTTCCTTGGTATGTGGAGATTCCACCTTGTGCAAAAATCGGATTGAAAACGGATTCAACAAGATTCAAATAACCCTCATCCCAAATGGCAATTGCAGCAGCATTTTTATACTGGCTATTTGGTGTTAAACCTCCGGTGGCCAAGTTAGTTGGCGCACTAGAGTCAAGGTTGAGAACTCTTAGGGAACCACTTTGGACCCAAGTAGAAACAGTATCCATCATCTCTTTAATATGAGGATCACTGATCGGCCCGATTGCCTTTTTAATCTCACTAAATAAGCCTGATGCGCTCATATCGGTTAACCCAGCTGTCTCTACGGCTTGAAGTACTTGAGCTTGATTAAGCTTCCCGCCGTGAATGCGAAGTGCATTATTTAAAGCATTGGTTAAAAGCGAGGATCGGTAAATTGGTCCATGGCTATAGTCATTGTCAGCCGCTGAAAACTGTGGGGCACTTTGGTTGTTCCAGTTTATTATGACTCCAGAAGCTGGATCAATTACCTGGGGGTGGTTACTTGACGGGAGCCAACCCTGCCAATTGGCAATGCCTGTTCCATTTGTCGGGAAATTTGGATCAACATGAGGATTCCTAATTGGGAGCAAGCCTCCGCTGTAGTAAGCAATGTGTTGATTATTTATGAAGTACCAGTTAAGTGCCCACGGACATGTCTCAGCTCCTAGGAAAAAAGATTGAGGATCATGGGTCATGGAAGGCTCGCTAAATCGCACTAAACCAACGAGAGCATCCTCCTCTCTCATATTGGCTGCACGTTGGAGTACAACGGCCACTGGCACTGACTTAACTTTTGTGAATCCTTGAACCACACCTTGTATGGTTCTCAAAATTTTGCGGTTATTAGTTGCACTTTGTCCATTTGCAATTAAAGTTGGCTTTAAATTCTCCACAGAGTCGAACTCGGTCATCTGAGTGCATTTTCCGTCATATGTATACCAATTCGAAGTTGGTGAAACAACACTTCCATTTGGATTACAGAGAAAGTCAATTACCTCATCTACATCATCAGCTCCAGAAGATGTTCCGGACCACGCGTATGAATTTCCACGCCCAAACAAAATAGTGAAATTCATTCCTGCAAGTGAAACTCCAGAAGCAGAGATATCAGGCGAATGCAGGTCTTCTTCGACAAATACCGTTGGGGAAAAATAACCAATTTGAGGGCCAAACACGGCAATAGGATGCCCGGTAGTTGAGTATTTGGTGGAAATTAAAACCGCATTTGAAGTCTTTGAGTTAAATTGCAATCCAGGTCCCAGGAATGAAAGAATTTCACTTCCCACTTTGGTTGGCGGAGCATCGCTACAACCCGGTGTCAGATTTGAGATCTGGACAACTAAAGGCTGAGTGGGATTATCAGGATATACATTGAGATTTTGATCAATTGTTGTAGGAGTCAACATATAGGGGAAGGGTTTGCTAACTGTGTCTGGAGTATTGGGGTCATTTTGATCTTTAAAATCTAGAAATGCACTCATTGCATTATTTGGTCCAAAAACGCTCTTAAAGTAATCCAGCAGACCTACATTTGCCAACTCCCCTCCACCGCCTTCACCGTCTTGAGCACTTATGACGTTTAATACTGAAATTACGTCACCTGCGCTAAAGGGTTGAGGAGTTTTCCCAAGTAGTGAGTATTCAATTGGGAGCCGTGTTTTTGGGTCGCTTAGATCATAAGCAATTGCTGCGTTGATGCCTTTGACATAGGTGTCAACTAAAGACAGGGTCTCTTTGCCTAGCGGCCCTTCGTTTGCCAGGTTGTTTACCATTGTCTGGTCCTGCTCGGGTGTATAGCCAGTTTGGGATATCTGGGCGTAGTCCATTTGCTCGAACGAACAAGAAGGACCGGCCAGGCTTGCCAATGTGCCAGAACCTAGGTGACGAAGAACATCCATTGCAAATAGCTTGTCTTCAACTGCCACATAACCTGCTCCCCAGGCAAGAGCAGTATCAGTCTTGCCATAAATATGTGGAATGTCCAGTGAGTCTCGATAAATGTAGACATCGGGGTTTGGATGCTCAACTCTGACTACTTGGGCAGGAGAAATACCTACCGTTTCTTGATGCAGATAATTGGTCAAATTGCCCATTGAGAGCTTCGATACGCCTGTGGCTAGTGATGCATAGGGACCAGCTTGGTCAAAAGCGTTCCTCGAAGCAGGAGTTGAGCTTGTCACTAGGGCATTTTCACCTGGCGGTGATATTGCATAAACATTCCCTGTTCCAACAACATAGGGATAAGCCCAGGTGGGAATTTGTTGCCCAAGAATCTCGGCTCCGCTTTGGGCACTAGCTGTAGTGGAAAAGGTGCAACAAAGTGCAATTAGCGGCAGTAGAAGAAGTATTCTCTTTAGTTTTGTGCCCATCCATAAAGGCTACATCTGGGATGCCTATTCAGGCAGGATTGCCTCGATAGCGCTAACCACTGTTGGGTCCATAGGTTCTACTTTTGGCCTGAAGCGGGTAATTGATACGCCATTGGGGGCAACCACAAATTTCTCAAAGTTCCAGGTAATGTCACCTGCCTCACCTTTTTCATCTTCAATCTCGGTGAGGATTGAGTAAATCGGGTGTCTATTTTCCCCATTCACATCAATCTTTTCAAACATTGGGAACGTCACGCCATATGTTGTCGAGCAAAACGTAGCTATCTCCTCGGCAGTGCCAGGTTCTTGGCCCAGAAACTGGTTACAAGGGAACCCTAGGACAGAAAAACCCTTGGAGCTGTACTTTTTTTGAAGCTCTTCCAAGCCTTCATATTGCGGAGTGAGACCACATTTTGATGCCACATTTACTATCAAAAGTGCACTATCTTTGAACTCTTCCAAGGTTGTTTCTTGACCATCCAAGGTGTGAATGTCTAGGTCGTAAATTGACAATTGTCCTCCTAAAAGGTTGTTTTCCAACTAACTACCATTTACTTTAGGTTGCTTTTTCTCTCAGGATGTCGTTTCGTGCAAAAGATTTCACTCATTAGTAGCCCAAATGATGCATTGCGTTTACCTGTTGTTAACCTGAATAAGTTAACGTAACTGTTGATGACACAAAGTCTGGCTTCAGATATCACGACAGGACCCAACCCAGGGGATTTTGACTACTCCCAGAAAAGGATTGACGACGCAAGCTCGCAGTTGCAAGTGCCTCTCAAGACTTTAGATCTCACTGTTGGGTTTTCCCATTCAACAATTTTAAATGAGATATCTCTCTCGTTTCCAAGGGGCACAATAACTGCACTTGTTGGTCCCACGGGTTGTGGAAAGAGTACTTTTCTAAGAACGCTCAATAGAATGAACGATCATGTGCGAGGTTTTTGGCACAAAGGTTCGGTAGTTTTAGATGATGTCAATATCTACGACAAGAGTGTAGATCCTCTAGTCTTGAGGCGGAATGTTGGCATGGTCTTCCAGCGTCCAAACCCATTTCCGATGTCAATAAAAGACAATGTGGTTTCCGGTGTGAAAGCTCACAAGCTAGCCAAGAGAAAAGACCTTCTTGCAATTGCTGAGAGCCAGCTAAAAGAAGTCGGGCTCTACGATGCGATTGCCGACAGGATGGACGACTCACCTTTCCGACTTTCCGGTGGACAGCAACAGCTTCTTTGTTTAGCAAGAGCACTGGCAGTTGGACCAGAAGTGCTTCTATTAGATGAGCCGACTGCATCACTTGACCCAGTTTCGACTTCGTCGGTTGAAAACCTTATAAGTGCACTTGTGCCAAAGTTGACAATTGTTATAGTGACCCACAATTTGGCACAGGCAAGACGAATTGCTCAGCATGCCGCTTTTTTCTTCAACGGTGAGTTGGTGGAACACGGACTGGCCGCACAGGTTTTAGAAGATCCCGAACATGAGACTACTGCTCAGTTCGTAACAGGGAGAATGGGTTAATTCCGAAAAGGAACTAATTGCAAAGATCTACGTATATTTACTTTTCAGATACGTAAACAACTCTTACCCATGGCGGGTGAGACAAAACAGACATCCATTAAGGAGGATAGCTGAAACATGGCAGAAGCCAAAAAAATTAAAGGTAGTTTCCAAAAGCTTGGCTGGCTTGGAACGGGATTGGTTGCGCTTTCAATAGTGGCAGCTGCATGTAGTTCCAATAACGCCTCCTCGCCAACTACCACTAAGGCGGGTTCTACTACTCAAGCTGGTGGTTCTGGGCAAAATGTAACTTCTGAATTGCAGAGTTTAGAAAAACCACCAACTGGGAGTGTAGCCCTACAGGAGACTGGCTCAACTCTCTTGTTCCCACTGTTTCAACTTTGGGCCCCAGCATACAACTCGGCTTATTCCAACATATCCGTTACTCCGGCAGGAACTGGTTCTGGAACAGGCATTGCCCAAGCAGCTGCAGGAGCGGTACAGATCGGTGCCTCAGATGCTTACCTTTCATCATTTCAGGTCACAAAGTATCCTGGACTTCTAAATATTCCTGTAGCAATCTCAGCACAGCAGATTAATTACAACATCCCAAATTTCACTGGCAAGCTCCAGTTAAATGGCAGTGTCTTGTCGGCAATCTACCAGGGAAAGATTACCAACTGGAATAACTCAAAGATTGCAGCTATTAACCCAGGTGTCAAGCTTCCTAATCTTCCAATTGTTCCGCTTCACAGATCAGATGGCTCAGGTGACACATTCTTATTCACTCAGTACTTGTCCAAATCTGATGCCAATGGGTGGGGAAATAACTATTCCTACAACACCACTTGGACCGGACCCGCTATTTCATCTGCACTGGCTGAGAATGGAAACGGTGGAATGGTCTCTGGATGTAAAGCAACCCCTGGATGCATAGCCTACATCGGGATAAGTTTCTTGGATCAGACTAACGCTGATGGACTCGGAGAAGCCTATGTGGCAAACGCCTCCGGCAAGTACATGCAGCCAGATGCTTCGAATATTGAGGCTGAAGTTAATTCGCTTGTGGGCCAAACGCCTGCAAATCAAGCAATGTCCTTGATCTATGGACCTGATGCTGGTGGTTACCCAATTGTGAACTATGAGTATGCAATTGTGAGCTCGAATCAGAGTGATGCCAACACAGCCAAGGCAGTAGCTGCTTTCTTGGCGTGGTGCATGGACCCGGCAAACGGTGGTCAAACAAGCTACCTTTCAAAGGTCCACTTTGAACCGCTTCCAAGCCAGGCTCTTTCCCAGGCAGTAACACAATTGAAGCAGATCCACTAGTATCTGACAACGTTGATTTGGTGAGGTGTCAGTGCAAACCACGTGGGTATTTGACGGCAAGAGTTCAACTACTGTGAGTGCCCGAGAGAATGTACTGGCACCTTCGCGAATTGGTGAAAGTGGTAGTAGCAATGGG
>JABEUL010000066.1 GCA_013044465.1 Acidimicrobiales bacterium | reverse complement strand
TACTAAGAACTAGCAATCTTTAAAAAAAACACCAAGTCTGCGCAATTTAAACCGTGTATTTGCCCTTTCCATTTTTCGTAAATTTAAATACTTTGCCTCCAATTTCATACAAGCGATCATTAATTATTCAATAGAAATGAATGCTTCGATTCGGAAATAGACATGTCTGGGAAAATGTTGCAAATCGTTTTCTATCCTGATCAAGATGCTCCAAAGTTGTCGAGACTTAATTGAATTTGCAAAGCGGCAAGAATATGTGCTCGCTCTAGTGCACTCCTAAAAACTAGCCGTATTTGTTTGATTTAGAATTTGTATTAAAAATTGACAGCTTAAAAACTTAACTGTAAATTAAAACTACACACATGATTAGTGGATCGTCTTTCGCGAGACCTCGTTTTAACATACAAATCATGAAAGAAGTGGCCATGAAACGCAATCAGTGGATTGGAGAATGTGCAACCAAATGGGAATTTCACTTTTGCAGGCAAACATTTTTGGAAAATGTGGCTCCATGCGCTTTCCCGACTTGGACGGGTAGCATCCAGAAAAATAACTGGGTTGGATATTGGTCTTCTTTAGAATCTGTGCTTTGGCAACTCTGTAGGAAGCTAAGTGAATAAAAAATCAACCGAATTATGCGGCCAATACGTGCGACTTCGTCCTGTAGATAGGAATGATTACGAATGGCTTTATCGCATATCACTTTCACATGATGCAGGATTTAGGTGGCGCTACAAAGGGATGACACCGGGTCCGGAAGAATTTGTTCACAATCTGTGGAGGGGTGTTTTATGCCAATTTGTTCCAGAAATAATTGGGAGTGGCAAACCAGTGGGACTTGTAACTGCTTTTGATGCCAACCATCAAGATGGGTGGGCTCACTTGGGAGTTATTTCGACACCCGAGACTCGCGGAACTGGGCTAGCAGTTGAGGGTGTCGGACTCCTAATTGATTACTTATTTAAGATGTTTCGATTCAGAAAGATCTATTTTTCGACACTTGACTACAATCTGGAGCAATTTGAAAGCGAACTCGGAAAAGTAGCCACCAGGGAAGGCCTACTACGTGAACATAGTTTTTTTGACGGTAGATATTGGGATATGCATGTCTTTGCCATTTCCGGTTTGAACTGGAGTGGTTTCAGGAATGAAAAGAGTCAAGTAGTTGAAAAGAATTTGAGTTCTGTCAACAAAGACAGCTTTGCCGATAAAGTACTTACCTTTGATGAATTTGTAGATGAGCTAGCTGAGCTTTGTCATGAGGACAAGATCGAAATAACTGCTTCCACGGCTTTAAATGCGAATTTGAATTGGGATTCAATGAAGATGCTCTACATTCTGGATGCAATTGCACTAATGGCAGGTAAAAGCGAAGTTGAACTTGACTCTGTACCAAAAAATGTTGGCGAATTGTATCGTCATTACTGCTTGGCAGTCCAGGAACCCGAGAAATAGAATGGCAACTATTGCACCAAGATCTACTTCTATAGGTATAAACCTGAAAAGTGAAGTAAAATCTGTAAATTGAAAAGTAAAAAAGGTCGTTTCTTGTTATCTCAATATTAACTTTTTGCAGTTTTGTGTTGTCACTAAAGTTGTCTTATCATAAATTAAGTGCGAGCTTATGAAACACAACAATGCTGGCAACTACATAGTCGGTTACATTGCATTAGTAGCTTTGGCGGTTGTCATTGTACTTGCAATTATCTCTATATTCTCGCCTAAATTTCGGAAGAAGGTTCTAAGGCCAACTTGTATAACTTTGGGAGGAGTCGTTGCCTTATTTTTGGCATTGAGAGGTATCGCCGGATTATTGATTATTGATTATTGATTATTCTAATCCAGCTAGTTATAGCCCTTCATGGGGTGGTCCCAGCCAATTAGGTGTGTTTGTAGTTCATAGCGGTCTCAGGCTAGTGATACTAATTGCGTTTTCAATTTGGTTATATGAACGAAGCAAAAGCGGCAAGAAATAACCCAAATTGTCCTAGAGTCTTTGTCGCAGTAAGTTCTACGACGGAGCTCTAGTCGTCTAGTTATTGCCGACATTCCCAGTTGAGAAGCTCAAGGTTAAGTCCCGTTGCGTAATCTGCCGAATCCGATTAGGAAATTAGGAAGCTCGGCCGTGATGATGAAGTCATAAGCTCAGAAGTGAACAGATTATCCGACTACTTTGCAGGTTGCGAGGCATTGTGCGTCCATTCGGCATAGTAACTATTCAGGTCTCGGATGGCAACCAGAGTTGGCCTTTGAATAATCGGCGTAGACTTTCAAGCACGTTGCAGTTGTGTTTCTTTATGGTTGCAATGTAGCTGCGAATTGCACAGAAGTTGTCAGCTTTGGCTTGCTTCGCTCAGGATTGGTTGAATTGCTTCAGTAATTAGAACTTTATAGCGAGCTTCAATATTGAGAACGGTATTTTTAGTTAGGTGTGTTTTGGCCTTTGCTTCTAAACTTCGTCTTTGGCACAGAGGAGAAGTTCTATCATCTCTTCTGCCCAGACTTGGCCTAGATTCTCTGAAGCAGCCTGTAGCTCTCTTAAATGGTTCGAATTACAAAGTTGATGGAGAACATCGTAGGTGCGATAAGGTTTCCACCCATCTTGGACTGCAATGCCAGTCATCTTTGAGATTACCAACATTTCGTCCATGCAGTAGTTCCATGGCGTTTAGGACAAGTTAGTAGGGTATATTAATAACTTGAAGCAACACCTAACCGTTTCCTCCAGTTCAGTAATCTTCTTCTCACGTTCCAAAGCAATCTTCTCCCAGTGATTTCCATACATACAAGTCCAGCAGAGCTGGGCACAAATCGCGACTTTCTAGCTACTCCTAACACACTGGTCACGCGGATATTTGAAAATAACTCTCTAGGGACTACCTAAATCAAGGCTTAAATTGTTGACGGGGGTCTGAATAGATGCAAATAATCTAAATATGTGGCAAACATGCTGGATTAGGTATTTATTCATATTAAAGCAAGTGTGGAAGAGCAAAAATATGGTAGTTTCTATTGAAATCAAATTGGATTTTGGTGAGGAGGCATATTGTGAGCAACGTACCTGGCGGTCCGGGCTGGCTCTTAGGGCATGATGGAAAGTGGTATCCACCTGACGTCTACATCCCACCAAGTGAAGTGCCAACGCCACCTTTAACAACTCAGCCCCAATACCAAAGTCCAATGCCTGATGCCACTCCATCTACTTATGGATTTCAACCTGGGTACCAGCCTCCAGTGCAAGGAGGATTCCAAACGGGCACACATTATGAGAAGTCTGCTGCTCCAAGGAATTCTAGAAAGAAAGCAATAATTGCAATAGTTATCGTGTTGTTGCTTCTGATCGGTGGTGGGACCATAGGGTACATGGCCCTTTCCGCAAGTTCTGATAATCCGACACCTGAAGTAAATAGTTTTCTTTCAGCACTTATTGCAAAGGATGTATCCACAGCTTGCAAGTATGCAACTGGAGTGACAACAAGTGATTGCGTATCTACGCTTCACATTTCATTAAGTTCAAGCTTCGTGACTGGGTCGCTTAAAGCTGCTAATTATCAGGTAAGTGGAAATGAGGCACTTGTATCTGTAGTAGGTCAAGCGTGTGGAGTGAGCGGCCTACAGAGTAAAGGAAATAAGTGTATTTTAAACACTAATCCAAATTATGGTCTCCCGGCCACAGGCATTTCATTTGGAGAGGCTTGGACACTTGCCTTGTCAAGTGGTTCTTCAATTTTTACAGTTCCCTGTGAGAAGATAAACGGTACATGGTATGTTTATCTTCAAAGTGCCCCGCCAACTTCGGGCAACTCAGGAAATAGCGGATCCCCGACCGGAAGTCGACAGGCGGAATCAAATCTAGGGAATGCCATAATCGAACTGAATGTAGTTTATACAGAAAATGGGGGGACTTTTTATATGGCCGGTACAAATCTAGTTACTCAAATGCAACAAGGGGAAACCAATATTTCCTATGTGACTACAACGCCAAATGGTCCCAATGATGTCCAAGCCGGCGCGGGTGGCACCTCGTCGATTTTTAGTCAAAGTGCAGAGGCAGTTGCTTACTCGAGTGTGACTGGTAGATGCTACGCAATTTTCATAAATAAATCTAGTATCGGCTTGCCTACTTCATTTTCAAACAGCAGCCTAACTCTTCCGAGTGGAACCACTTATGGTACGAGCACAACAGCTGTTCCGTCCAGCGCGTGCACTATGGGCGTTGAAAGCCCACCCGGAATTTTTGTAGCCGGTGCTTCTGGGTCAATATCAATGGACTGGCAGGAAAATGGTTTTCCAAGTTCCTAGGAGGAAAAGACTTCTCCATTACTGCAATGCAGTGGTGTGTTTATGAATTTGATATCTCAAAGTTTTTAATCATTTCATATTGGAAATAATTGTTGTGAAGTAATTTAACTTGTTAGGACTTCTTAAGCGTTGCCGTAAGGATATTTGAGTAGTTATTTTGAGGGCCACTTTAGATTCTTTTTAAATACGCGGGTGGCCAGCGCGTCTGCGAGGTTGAAATGCTCGTGATTTCTTCCAATATCTGCTGAACTTTTATATGTGGAAAACGATCACGTTGATAGAGAAGACTTGCTCTTGCGAGAGATTATGGACCTTCGTAATCATAACGCCGACCTTAATGCCGAGAATTTGGGATTAAGGGAGGAGATAGTCCAGATGCAAACAGAGAACTCAATATTAAAGAGCTAACGACAAAGTTAGTAAGTCGTATCGCTGATTTAGAGGAGCGGCTGAATCGAAACTCACGTAACTCTTCTATGCCTCCATCTCTTGAAGGACTCGCTAAGCCCTTAGCTTTAAATAGAGAAGCACGTCGTTATGCAAAGCGACGACCCGGCAAGCAACCAGGTAGCGAAGGAAAGCATCTGGCACAAGTAGCTAATCCAGATGAGGTTATTCTACGTTCCCCAAAAGTATGTTAGTCGTGTAACAGTGATCTCTTTAATGGAGAAATTGTCGATATGGAGACTCGCCAAGTATTTGACCTACCCACAATTGCCGCCCATGTTACTAAACACCGAATTGTGGCACACTAAGGAAGGCGCCGAGCATTTCCATGCAATCCGAAGCCACGTTTCAACTATGGTAACAGTTCAGGTACCCTAAAGGTGGCTCTGGCCAGGGAATCGCGCGGACCGCGCGATTATCCACCACTTGGCGTGTTATTTCGTGTAAAACTGGTT
>JABEUL010000065.1 GCA_013044465.1 Acidimicrobiales bacterium | reverse complement strand
GTATTTGAGTACTTGGCTACCTCTTCAATTCCAAGTGTTAATCCCAGTATCCCAGCGCCAGAACCACCGAACTCTTCAGGAATACAAAGCCCTAGGAGCCCTGCATCTTTGAATATGTCAAAGAGGTCTTGGGGATATTTTCCAGTCCTATCAATCTCACGGGCGCGGGGAAGCACCTTTTCGGCTGCAATTTTGCGCACTGTCGACTGAAGTGTGCTTAATTCCTCTGAGAGTTCAAAATTCACAGATTTATTGAGAACGCAATTTAGGCTGACTTGCGTCGTTGCCTGAGAATCCTGCGTCTCTCGCGCTCAGTTGCCCCACCCCAAACACCTTCTTTTTCCCTGTGTGAGAGCGCGTACTCAAGGCAAGCCTGCCTCACTGGGCAAATCTCACAAACACCTTTGGCCTCAAGGGCGAGTGCATCGTCCTCAGGGTCAGGGTAAAAGACGTCAGGGTCAAGACCCCGACAAGCGGCTTTGTTTCTCCAAGTCAAATTAGTTAGAGTAGAAGTCATTTCACGGTCCGTTAGTAGTTCCAAATACTTAATATCTATTGTTACCCAAAACGAAGCTTTCCGCAAGGGCTCCTTCCAAATAATCAATCACCAAAAGTGACCGACTTAACGATTACCTAGCAATTTGATATATAAGGTCGGATAAATAGGGTAGCACCATCAATGGATGTTTGTCCAGGCTTAAACCACTTTTTTTATTTTTTTGTACTTTTGGGCGCAGATTAGCTAGCTGGAAGTGGCTGCAGGGACACTCGGAGTAGAGTCCGACTTAGATTTCGTAGCATCTGATGACTTTTCATTACCTGATGATACGGAAGAATCTTTTGAGGCTGGTTCTTTTGTTGCAGCCTCTTTTTGAACAGACTCATTTTTTGACTCACTTGGAGTTGGCGTAGCGGATGCTGTAGTCGAAGATCGAGAATCAGTTTTATAAAAGCCGCTTCCTTTGAAAACAATTCCAACCGAACCGAATACCTTTTTCAGTGCTTTAGCCCCACACGCTGGGCAAACTTCGACGGGATCATCACTAAATGACTGTATTATGTCACTGTGGACTCCGCAGGCCTTGCACATGTATTCGTATGTGGGCATAATAAAGCCTCCTCCACAAAAGATCTCGCTGACTCTAGAAATAAAAGAACTCCACTGTAAAGGCTTCATTTAGCAAAGCCAAGCTTTAGTTTCTAAAATCTCTCTGAGACATTAACTTAGAAAGTTATTCTAACTACTTAATAGCTATTATAAGCACTCTAAGGCATAGAGTGCTAGCGCTACAATTTTGACTAAGGCTCGATCTGGATATTGATCATCTAAATTGAGTAATTTGGCCGAAAAGAGAAAATTTTCCTAAAACATGAAACAAATCCCTCAAATCACAAAAGCCGTTATCCCCGCTGCAGGGTTAGGCACAAGATTTTTGCCTGCAACGAAGGCTCAACCAAAGGAAATGCTTCCGGTGGTGGATAAACCTGCCATTCAATACGTAGTTGAAGAGTCCGTAGACGCTGGTCTACGAGATATTTTGGTAGTGACCGGACGAGGAAAGAGATCCATTGAGGATCACTTTGATCGTTCGTTTGAACTGGAACACTACTTGGAGATCAAAGGGAGACAGGATGAACTCAATAAGGTGCAAGAAATTGCGGAAATGGCAAACCTTCATTATTTGAGGCAAGGTTCGCCAAAAGGACTTGGAGATGCCGTCTCTGTCGCA
This sequence comes from Acidimicrobiales bacterium, assembly GCA_013044465.1. Lineage (GTDB taxonomy): Bacteria > Actinomycetota > Acidimicrobiia > Acidimicrobiales > JABEUL01 > JABEUL01. Next base: position 7,431 of record JABEUL010000065.1, on the reverse strand, counting down.
AAAGACCACACAGGCGAAGATAGTTTTGCGGTGCTACTTGCCGATGACCTAATGGATCCTAGTGTTGGAGTATTGCGTTCCATGCTTGCAAAGCACAGAGAAACCGGGTTTTCAATAATCGCATTGAAAGAAGTCTTGCCTGAAGAGATCTCACTCTATGGATCGGTGGCCATTGCCAAGTGCGATTTTTCCGGGTTAGTGAAAATTACCTCCATTGTTGAAAAACCTTCGGTTGATGAAGCTCCGTCTAATTTCGCAGTTATGGGAAGATACGTTTTTACGCCCACAATCTATGAGGCCCTAAAAGATGTCACTCCCGGAAAGGGTGGCGAACTGCAGTTGACCGACGGAATAGCAAAAATGCTTGATGTAGAACCAGTTTACGGATACTGCTTCACAGATGGAAGATACGACATCGGGAACAAACTTGACTACCTTAGGGCAACTCTTGAAATAGCTCTAAACAGTCCTGACATAGGGACCCAGTTTGCGAAAGTCTTGACCGATTTAGCTAAAAAAAGAGGCTTAATCTAGTGATTAAATCTTTTTTGTGAAACTTTTGGTGGATGTGATACGTGTCAAATAACAGCGAATCATTAATCTCTTTTGCAAAAGCTCGGGAAACTGTGCTTTTGCTTGCACAAGAGTTACCTTATGAAAAGGTTGGCATATTCGAAGCTCCTGGAAGAATCAACTACGAAGAGATAAAAGCAACATTTGATCTTCCAAGTTTTCGCAATTCATCAATGGATGGCTACGCAATTCATTCAGCTGATACTGCTACACCTCCTTATCAATTGGAAGTAGTTGCTCATATTGCCGCAGGTGACTCTGTAGAAAATTTAGTGGTCCCTCCCGGTTGTGCAGCTCGCATCTTCACTGGTGCCATGATTCCACCTGATATTGATGCAGTAATTAATCAAGAAGCTGTTGAGCAGATAAAAATTGATGACAAGACCTTTATATCAGTTGCACAAAAAGTAGATGCTGGCAGGTTTATTCGGGAACCTGGATCTGACATGGAACGAGGTGAGACCATTGTCCAAAATAAAGAATGCTTGTCGCCTAGTCATATCGGGTTGGTAGCTTCATTTGGAATCTCTCAAATTAAGGTATTCAAAAAACCAACGGTAGGGATTTTCTCGACAGGGTCAGAATTGCAAACAACTAATGAAGGTACTGGGTCGAATGATGTTGCGCTACTTGGTCGGGGAAAGATATTTGATTCAAACAGGCCGGCTCTTTTCGCCCGAGTGCTACTTGCAAGTTGTAACCCTAAATCACTCACTAGAGTAAATGACTCAGCCGATGACATAAGAAGGGCAATTGAATTAAATCTTGATGATCATGATGTACTTCTATTGACAGGTGGGGTCAGTGTCGGTGATCACGATCACGTAAAAAATGTTATTAATGAACTAGCAGCAAAGTATGATGGCATCTGCCACGTAATGCGAATTGCGATGCGGCCTGGAAAACCATTTGTCTGCGCCAGAATAAAAAACACAGTTGTATTTGGACTTGCTGGAAACCCAGTTTCGGCATTGGTTGGATTTGAGCTCTTAGTGGCTCCCCTGTTGGCTAAGATTTCAGGCCAAGAGCCGGTCGAATTTATCAATGCAATTACCGGTGAAGATTTCCTTAGGAAGCCAGATTCAGAGGGACGGATCCAATTTGACCGAGTTGAGCTAAAATTCAGCGACGAAGGCCAGCTGAAAGCATTTCGTCTTGACAAACAACAGTCGCATCAGTTAAGTGGGATGTCAAAAGCTTCCGGACTTGCACTTATTCCTAACGGTTTTGGAATAGATGAAGGATATCAGGTTAAAGTGTTGCCAATTGGAAACTTTTGGGGCCAATAGCCACGTCTTTTCCTGAAAATCGGCGAAATTTTAGCCCTTCATATGGCATCAATTTCACGATATTTTAAGTATCTGTCTTTTAAACTAGAATATTAGTTATGTCAGACCACATTTTATCTCACATTGACCCTCTTGGTCGGGCTCAGATGGTCGACGTTACACCTAAAGACCCTACCCACAGGCGGGCACTTGCCAGAGGAAAGGTCAAGATGCTCCCTGAAACAACTGCAATGGTTGCGAGCAATGCGGTAGCAAAAGGTGACGTCTTGGCTGCGGCTAGGATCGCCGCAATTCAAGCAGCCAAGCGCTGTGCAGATCTAATACCATTGTGCCACCCACTCCTTGTCGGGGCAGTTTCAATTAATTTCACGCTCGGAGATGACTTTGTCGAGGTCGAAGCTGGAGTAGAGACCGTTGACCGAACTGGAGTAGAAATGGAAGCTCTGACAGCTGTGTCAGTTGCATGCCTAACGATTTACGATATGTGTAAATCTGCTGATCGGTCTATGACAATTTCCGATGTGGCACTTTGGGAGAAGATGGGTGGACGTTCTGGAATCTGGAAAAGGCCTTCCGAGTCAAAATAAGGGCCTACCTGGGTTTTTGCAAGCCGTTGCTGTTGGGATAATATACGTGTTAGAAATTAAAATCGAACCTACAACGAAATGGTTTTCTAAGGTTTTTAAAAATGCAGCTGATGTCTAAGCAAAATTCGGGATTTGGGAGTAAAAAACTCCTGATAAATGGGTATCCACCACTTAATGGGTATTGCTTGACTAAGTTCTCCAAGAAAGGTTGGCAAGGAGTTTGACTGCACTTATGACAGTAATTGGTCTACTGGTAATCGCATGGGTACTAGTTTTTGGACCAACCGCTCTCCGCTTCATTAAGGAAGAATTAGATCGCAGATCGGGTGGATCCATTGGACATTTTCACCGCTCGCTAAATGGTCTTGACCGCACTAAGTACGGATCTCGCAGTTCTGTTAGGGTTAGAACCATGTCTAGGAACGCGGTAGTTGGGGCAGATACTTCTCATGTGAACTTCACTGGAAAGTACCAGGGTGCATCCAATGATCTTTTATCCAGTACATCGAATGTCCCAAAAAGACCAATATCACCTCCTCCAGTTAGCGAAAGTCATTTACTTACCCTTCAAAGACGCAGATTTGTACTTCTAATATTGGCATTTACTTGTGTACTAACTGGATTACTCGGCATGATTCCATCCCTAGAGCTTTTATGGGTAATTACTGTTCTCACTGCCCTTTTGGTTTTTGCATATGTTGCAACCTTGAGATATGTCACAGCCTTAGACCTTGAGAAAAAGCAGAAACTTACTTTCTTGCAAACCCCGGCTGTACCTACCAGGCCCATTACGCCTTCAGTTGTGGTAGTTGGAAGAAGCAAAGCTAACTGAGCATCTAGGACCTAGTCGGTCATAGATTACCCTAGAATCATTTAATACCGGGTTTATTTCCGGGGGTGTAGCTCAGCTGGTAGAGCGCCACGTTCGCAACGTGGAAGTCGGCGGTTCGAGTCCGCTCACCTCCACTCGTTGTATCTTCAACAACGTGATATTGGTAATGGCTTCAAAGTACCATTTGCCATTTTGTTGCTTTCTTGGAGGATCCTCCAATGTCACTACGTCATAGTTATTAAGTCAATAATGTGCCAATTTGATTTTTCATTTCAACTATCCAGTACTTGAGATTCTTTAATCAATTGTGTTCATGAAGTGTGGACTTATGATGAGCTCTCGCCAGGTATTGACACGATCACGTAGTAACTCAAAGTTAGAGTCATCTAAATCGAATTCTCGGCGAGGAAATCTACTGAAACTTGACAGCATTTCGCCAAATACCTCAAACGAGAATTTTGGATCCTTCTCTATTGCCAGCCTGCAAAGGTTCCCTAATCCATACTTAGATTCGATTGAAAAGAGATCAATGAAGTCACGAGGTTCAGCACGACCAAATATTGCCAATACTTTATCTACTGCAAGCTCTTTCCCAGAAAGAGTCGGCAGCAAATTATATTGTTCCAGAGGGAATAGTCGTGCATCATTAGCAATGTCGATTTCCACTCGATCGTTGCCACGCTTGACTTCTAGACGTCCGAATCCATGGTTCATTTGGATAATTTCTACTTCCAATCCTGAGTCGTGCAGCGCTTTGATTGCAGCCGTCACTAGCTGATCGACGTTGCTAGTTGATATCCCGAAGAAATCTAGATCTCTTGTTAATCTTTCGACATCGCCTCGCAGTATGAGCGCTGCGCCACCAGCAAGAGCAAATTCTTTTGCCTCATCGAGGGTAGAGATGATCTTCGCAACATATTCTTGGAATGAACTTAGCAAGTGAAACCTGATATTTTATGCCGTCCAAGCCAATCCATCCAAGCCTTGCGAACTGCTATAGGTAATACTAAGTCATTCCAGAGATCAAGTAGTTTATCGATTTCTATGTAATAACGAATATCTTCTTCAGTTCCCTCTCGCAATACCTGCTCGTATACGCGAGCGCGCTCAACGCGATTGTCTAAATCGTAAATCAATGTTGTACCGCTCCATTTAATATGGAATGGAAGTTCGATTTTACCTGAGGCCTTTACCGTTCTTGCATATTCTAGATCTTCAGGAATCGCGACCGGGCGAGCTGCCGGTCCAAGTGTTTCACTACGCGCAATTAACATATATTAAATTCTACTTAAATATTGTCGGATGGGGGATTATATTGTAAAGAGTATTCGAGTTACTCTGGGATTCGATCTAAATTCCCCGATAGTTATCCTTGCCTTCAAAGCATACTTGTGGAAGGTTTGGAAGCTGTCCCACAAGGTCCACCAAGTATTGCTGGACTTCCAACTTTCCAGATGCTCTACTTCTGAGAGTTCTTCATCGTGAGGAGTTTTAAATTCGCTTTATATCAGGATGTGACACTGGTCGCAGATCAAGATCATCTATATACTCAAAATCTGACGGGTTGCATGTGTAGAGCGGGAGGTCGTTAGATACTGCGATAGAAGCTATCATCACGTCATAAGCTCGAGCTCGAGTCTTGCGCCCTGTACGGTGTAACGATGCCGCAACTCGACCGAAGGCCCGCGCAGCGGCGGCATCGAACGGCAGTGGATCAAAGTCAACTTCAACTTGCTGGAGACGAAGTTGTCTTGTCGCTTGCTCGCTTGGAGTGGCAGCAACGAGCGGTCCGACGGAAAGCTCAGCAAGCGTTACCACCGTGATAACAGGTTCTTTTGGGAGGGAGAAGATGTCAGTGAGTCGCTCGAGGAGAATCACTGTACTCGTGTCGAGGATGCCCCGCTGGGATCGGTCAGCTGTCATTAAAGTTCTTGGTCAATCACAGCATCGATATCACGGCGAAGTGAATTGGGATCTATCGGTGGCAACTTCGACCAACGCCGCTTTAGAGCCAAAACGGACAGTGGTTGGCGTTCCAGTGGAAGAAGTTGCGCTACTGGTTTACCATCCCGAGTAACAGTAAGGCGCTCGCCGTGCGCAACTCGATCAACTATTTCGCCACCGTGATTACGAAGTTCGCGAATTGATATCTCGGTCATGCAGCTAGTGTATCACGCGTGATACCAACTGTGGGTCATGAATCCCGTAGAGCAAACCTGGATAGCGTTGGCAACTTATCTGCTGGGCGATTCGCCCAGCCTTCAACTATTAGCATTCGAAACGAGGTAACCCAGATTGTTGACACTCGATTTGGTGTCATGCGATGTTAATGCTTGATGCTTATAAATGGTCTAAAACGCACACTATGGCCCAACCGCCGAAGAATTAACGCTTTTAATCCTACGGTTTGGACAATTCAAACTTCCATACTTCTAACGTTGCCTCTAATGATGGTCCCGTATTTCGAGTCCTTCTCTTCTCAGGGTATGCCAGCTTGCAGTTATTTCCATACCAAGTAAGTCGCCAATCATCCCTTAAGAGCTTCCGGCCCGAGGGCCTGAATTACGAGTTCCATCTGTTCTGGGGTGAGCGGACGGTTTCACCTTGGAACCCGCGTCGCTTAAGCACGTTTGTACGGTGGATTTGGAACTGAACAGCGAGTTCTTTGATGGTACGTCCTGTTTGGCAGGCAACAATAAGGTCATTGATTGGTTTCGGATCCAAGCAAGTGTGGCTTCTGCTGGGAATTTGGTCCTTTACAGGAATTTTGCCATTTGAAGATACTTGAACGCTAACAATGAATCAGTGAGTTTTACTATTCGACGAAGGCCAGCGGCGTGACAATCTACAACTAACCAAGCCCAACCTCCCATTATTGATTCGCTGATCGAAACAGGCTGTGCAGTCCTGGCAGAAGCCAATATGTCACCCCGGCGAGAGTGGGAGGCCGGATCTGCGCAAGTCAAAGCGTCCAATTCTAACTCTCCTATTGTGACAGCAGAAACCCTAATGCGGTCCGGCAAATCAACCAGAGGTCGTGCAACTTCACCAGTTATGAATACTGAAGTATCCGCAAGTCCGGCGGGTTCAGAGTTCATAACTCGTCCAAACAATGTCCAGCCAGATTATCTAGAACTTTGCCTAGCTCTGCGTCCGCGGCTCTAACTACAAGCTCTCTTTTCAAGTACTCTCCTGGCAAACCAACGGGGACGTTCTCCATGAGGCACAATATCAGCAAGCGCTTCACCACACACAGTCAGGACTACTAATTCTCCCCTGCGTACGGCTTCGATAACTTGACTGCATCGATTGAGTAATTCACGCTCATCTATCTCCATATGCGCCACGATAGCAAAAATTGCCAAGTTGGACCAGGAGGTTTCTGGCCACCGCTAAAAACGAATTTTTAGAAAGGACCCGCCTTCTTCTTTCTAGGCAGCTTTGAAACATTCAGCTTGACACTCACTCCAGGACTCATTCACACTGTCTTTGGAGTCCTTATTCATAATCTCTAAAATCTTTGTGGCGGCATCTCTTATTCTGTTTGCTGAACTCTTGATTAGTATTGACGCATTTTCATGCCCCCCGGCCCAAGTCGCCAGGTATCCGAAGCTATACGTAGATGAATCTATCCCTATCTCGTTGCAAATTAAAAATGCCGCTGACTCCGCCTCTAGTTCCGCCAAGGCTCTATCGTGAAAGTTTTCATGCAAAATTGCATGAGTTAATTCATGGGCCATAGTTTTGCATTTTTGTGCCGAAGAGTTACTTTCCTCGATTCTTATCCTTTTTATTGCATGAGTGCAGTCACCGTTAGAGCCATCTCCGATTGATATTTCTTCAACATAAAAGCCGATAAAATTAGCTGCCTCTTTAAAAAGTTGAAGATCGAGATCAAAGCCCTCTTGAACAAGCCTCTGGCAAACTTCAGGCAACTCTTTACCCTCGGTTTGTGAAATATCAAACACCGGAACACTTCTAAAACCAATAAGGTGCTCTTCCTGTGCATGGCCGCCAAAAGAGTCACAAAGTTTTCCGTTAGGTTGCGCCCCTTTTTTGAAGATAGGTGCCAAAATCCAAATGGCAGATTCTCCTTTTTTGACATTTCTCTCAAACTCCAGCCACGTTTTGTATCCTGCCACTCTAGAAG
>JABEUL010000006.1 GCA_013044465.1 Acidimicrobiales bacterium | reverse complement strand
CATCTTCCCATAACCAACAGAAAATCGCGAGTATTTACGGTGAATAAATCAGCAGTCTCCTAGGACGCCTATGAGACTAGACGTTCCAAAGTGAGCGGAAAATTCTCTATTACTTGTTATACGGGTGAAAGCAGTCCCCATAATACTTTTTAGCCAATAACCCGAGATCAGTTTCGATCCTGCCCGTTCAAGATAGCGAGGTGGCCAAGCGTAATGACCAGACTTCGCTAAATACTTTAAAAGCTTTTAGCACATTTCCACTTGCCTGGTTGGAAGTGCCACGCTAGCAGGTCAAGTCAACATGCTCGGACGAGAGATCGTCAATCAATTGTGGCCAAGTGCGTCGACTCCACGTCCATGTACGACACAGAGCAGACATGGCTAATTGGGAGAAATAATTTGGATACCAAGAAGCGATGCGGCCTCGATAAGCCGAAGATCATATGTGACGATTCCTTTTAGGTCTCCTCCCAATTCTCTTGCTGTTGCCAAATGCAAAGCGTCCAGCGATCGTAACGCTGTTGACTTCATCATCCCGGCTTCAAAGAAGGTATTCTCATTTGGCAAAATTAACGAGACCGTTGACAAAACCGACTGGATCCGTTCAGAAGTTAGGCCTAACTTAAATCTTGCCCTTAAAGCTTCTGTTCTTAGTAATTGCGAAGACCAAATTGAATTGTTGGCTCGATACCACGCCCGCAATGCGCGGGACTCATCCTCGTCGACAATCAATTTCAAGAATGCAGAAGTATCTAAATACCAAGCCAAGGTTCTTATTCTTCATTTCTTAATTCGTTCAACACATCCGACGTAGCAATACGTGCCTTTTTCAATGTCGGCAGCTCTCTTGTTCCCTTGCTTGCAAGAACGACTCGTCCAGCTGCCAATAAAGCAGAAGATCCAAAAGTGTTAGACGGAACCGTTAAAACCGCGGCCAGTTTCCCACGAACCGTAATTCCAATTGTTTCCCCTTCTTGGACTCTACGCACTGCGAGGGAAGCATGCTGTTGTAATTCTCTGACCCCGATAGTATTCATATACTACAATAGTAGCACCTAGATGAGTACCCGAAGCCATTGAGTTCATTAGATCCTCGAGTTATGCTGGTGCCCCGCACCCCGGACACTTTTCTGCCCAGCTTGCTCAAAACTTCTTGATTCAATAGTCACAGGCGATACTTAGCCGATTATCTGTTGGCATTTACCTAAAGAAAACCTACTCGGGTTTACAGACAACTTTTAGGCCACGTAACGGTGGCTAGCGAAGGTGTTCCTGAGTATTAGGCCTCAGAGCTAAAGAAGATCTGATCCGGAGAGTTGCGCAAAGTATCTGGTCTGGTGCTTTCCTTTCGCTCTACAATTAAATTTAAACTCCGAAAAAAGAAAGAGCATTACTGGGGCAAATAACTTGCCACTCAGTATCGGTTGGGTATGCTTCAAGCCACTGAGACGGAGGGGCGACTGGTTGGTCATTCCACTTAATTTCAAATGCAAACAACTTGCCTCCTCGCTCCTCGATAAGATCGATTTCTTGTTGCTTCCATGTACGCCAAAAAAATTGGTTGGCATAAAGGTTTGTGTACGCACGTAGCTTTAGCCGCTCGACAATGACGAAATTCTCCCATAGCTGGCCAATATCATTTCTGATCTCAAGCCGATTGAAATTGTTGATAACCGCATTGCGGATGCCAGTGTCGTAAAAGTAGTATTTTGCTTTCTTGGTAACTTCGCTTCTTAAATTTCTACTGAATCCTCCGAGGCGGAAAATTACAAATGACTTTTCGAGAAGATCTAGATATCTGGCAACTGTATTCTTGTCTATTCCTAGGGATGAGGCGAGTTCGGTATGTGAGACTTCGTTTCCCACTTGATACGCCAATAGAACAAGGAGTTGAAGCAGCACACGCGATCCCTTAACTTCTTGAAATGCGAGGATATCTCGAAGAAGGTAGGAGTCGACAAGTTCCCGTAAATATTCAGACCGTTTTTGGTCACCGGGAGCGGTAATTGAATCTGGATACATGCCATAAATTAAGAGGTTCGGCAAGTGCTCTTGAAATGCTTTAAAAGGTACAAGCTCTTTGGATAGCAACTCGCTAATTGATATTGGGTAAAGATATTTAGTTATCTTTCTCCCCGTAAGGGGCTCACCAACTTGGCCAGCTAGGTCAAAAGATGACGATCCAGTAATGACTATTGAAAGGTGCGGCATCCCGTCATTTATAAGTTTCAAAGTTTTTCCAATATTGGGGATATATTGTGCTTCATCGATTGCAAGAACTGAAGCTGTCCCAACAAAGGGTTGTACTAGGTGACTTTCTGTTATTCCAAATGCATGTTGTGTGCTGAGTTCATCGCCTCTGTAAAAAGCTACTTTGGCATTGGTTCGGGAAATATAGTCCTTTAGAAGTGTTGTCTTGCCAACTCGTCGAGGGCCAAATATGGTCAAGGTCTTTCCACTTGTTGATTCCTGTTCGATGTCAAGGTACCTCTGGATGTTCACTTGATAAGTATATCATTAAAATCACTATAATAATGATATTACAGTGAGTGAGTATCACTGTAATATGGAGATTACGGATAATTTGCTCAGATCTACAGCCTTTTATATTTGGCTTGCGAAGATGAGCCTATTTTTAGTACAAATGAGCATCATTGCAAACTGTCACGAACTCACAAGCCCATATTCTTGTGACCAAATGTCTGGGAAAATGTTCAAGGAATATAAATACTACTGAAGAGTTTGACTATTCATGGGTGACCATTATGCCGATATATGCATAATCCGCTGACACATATATGTGATGACTTGACGTCTTTCACTAGACGCCTCAAGATTTATTGGCTGCTATTTGCTTTCAGGAGTGACTGACTCTCCGGCTTTTTTCATATCAGCTTCGAGCTTAGCTTTGGCACTATCAGCATCTGCCAGATCGTGAGAGATCTTCCCCAGTGTATTTTCGGTTATGTCGGTGTCAGCATGTGCTTCTGGGGAGTCAATCCCTTGTTGACGCTTCCATGTAGGTGCTTTACCTCCAAAAATTCTTTGACCGAATCTCAACTTTCTTTCATCTTCGTCAGTCTTTCCGGCCTCTTTGGCAATTTCAGGAATCTCCCGATTTGCATCGGTACTATCATTTTCGACGCGAGTTTTGATGCTCTCAGCCTCAGCGGCCAATGGTGAGTTTGGAAGATCCTTCTCAATCTTTTCGACATCGGCCTCAATGGCTTCCTTGTCCTCTTCGAGATCTCTGGCTTCAACTTCGGCAACCCCCTCGGCGCTATCAGAGTACTCTTTTTGAAGCTCCGCATCACTATGAGCAATAAAGCGACGCCACCCTGTGTCTAACTCTCTCCCTTCAATACTTAAATGTGGCTCAGATGCCTCGTCCTCCCTCAAAGTGGAGGCTAGTAATGAGTCAGCATCAGCTAGGACTTTGTCGGGGTCTTCTGAGCTTTTAGCCGTAGGTTCAGGGATGTTAGCGTTTTCGTCCATCTTCTAAGAATATTAATTTTTCGATTGCACCAGGTTCTAAAAAATGCGTTTGCCTGCTCAACTTGCCCCTAAACCGTGCATTCACCCTGTGCGGCAATAATGCTCTAGGGCGGCGAGGGCAGGTGAATGGGATCAATTACGGATTTCTCCCGAAAGCAAAACTCCGGGATCTTGGAAATAATTTTGTTCCCAATGGTTTTCCAAGTCCTAAAGGCTTTGTGTGGCCAACTTTTTCACACATAATAATCATTCTCGATTTAGAGACCAAAACTATTGATACTGTTGGGTACAATAGCCATTCGCATGATTTAACCACACTTGGCGCAGTGGAGACTGACTCTTTAATTGGTATTTCTATCACTCCTTCACTAGTTTCAATCAGTAATAATTTCAAACAAGACAAATCTGGCTGTCCAATATTATGAAAGACTCCATAGTTGAATTGAGGGTTTCCCTGTCACAAGATTTAGCCGATACTTACCAAATGGCGCCCTTGGCGGAATGTTGTAGTGCAGTAGATTCGAGTCCAGCTTAGGGTACAAAGCATCTGATGGATTATGAGTTACTGACAAGCAAAGATAAAAACTCTGTTGGGGAGTAAACTAATATTTCATTTAGTTTTAGTTCCAGTAAGTCCTTATCACCAGAAATTATAATTTCAACAGGGGAATTGTAAGTTAGCGCAATTAGAAAATCCTCCTTTGGATCGCGGGTCACTCCGACAGTGCTTTCTGTGGGGTCATTTATTATGTCAGCGAGGATCGCTATATTTGAAACGAATCTTTGGGATAGTCCGATCTCAACGAAGCGCCGAAATTTATCTCGCTTTAGCACTTCATCCAATTCGTCAAGTATGAGAGGAGATGTGACAAGTTGCCATTTCCCCTCAATTGCCATAGTAATCAATCTGGCGCAAATGCCATTCGGGTAGCAAATAGCCGATACAAGAATATTGGTGTCGGCAATCGCACGTAATATTTCACTCAATTATTCGATGCTTTTGGTAGCAGACTAATCTGTCTATTCTTTCGAATCGACTTCGTCTCTTTTACTGCTATATCCATAATTTCATCTTCTGGGGTTTCTGAGACCTTGGAAGTTTTGGCCACTTCTTCCAAAAGATTTAGAAGATCGGCTTTTGCACCCTTTATATCCTTAGTGCCTAGATACGATATGATCGCTTGTTCAACCAAAGCACTTTCAGAAAGGCTCGTGGCTATAGCAGTCACCTTGGCAGCTTTTACCACTGATTCATCCAAATACAATGTGACTTTCTTTTTAGTCATGTCAATATTATACCAGCATTCTGTCAAAATGTATAGACCTGGCTTTATAAGTATTTGGAGTGGAGAGCACTTTTTAGGATCGAGTTTTCCGAGATTGTTTGGCTCTAAATGGATTTAGAGAAATCAGCACCCTTACTGAACAGGCTAAATAATACTGGGAAGTACTAGATAGTCGAAGTAAGTCTGATTACTAAACCGTAAGTTCCGGGTAGGCGCACCTGCTCCTAAGTCCGTGCGTACGAACCAAAAGTTGTAAGAGAATATTTACCTTGCGAGCGAAATGAATTCAGAGGTTTTATTCTCGTCGAAAATATGTGAAGCTTTGAACTAAATCCAAAATACATGAACTGGACTAGTCCATACGGCAAATGAGGTTGCAATCTATTTTACGGATTTCCCCCGAAAGCAAAACTCCGGGATCTAGGAATATCAGTTGTTTCGCAATCTGAGCACAAGCCCATGACTTTAGTCTCGGGATAGGCAAGCGCAGAAGCTTTGGTTAAGATCAATCTCAAAGCATCTACTCTCAACCTATTTAATTTCATTTTCGCTTCGGCATCGATCAGCGGTGGCATGAGATAAATTGGGACACAGTTGTCCAATATTGATTGAGAAGCGCTCTTGCGTCATAGACATACGCCCTTGTGAACAAGTCAAATGCTAGGCACTTTAAAGCTCTCAAAATCAAACCGATTCCATAAAATATTTCAACTAGAGTCGTTGTTGAACAAAGATCTCCCAATATCGACTTTTAGATCTTTTAGCGGCTTTCTTACTTTATGGTCAATTTCCATAACTATTTCGTAGACTTTTTCGTAACTTTGACCTGCCGGGTCTTCAATGGCCCAGTCAAGGTATTGTTTTCCCGGAAATATTGGGCAAGTCTCGCCGCATCCCATGGTCACTACCACATCTACTTCGCTCACCATTTCTGGCGTAAGTAACTTTGGTGTTTCACCTGAAATATCAAGACCTAAGTGCTCTAAGACTTGGCAAACTACTCCATTTACAGCTGAACCTGGTTCCGATCCGCCAGATTGAATTGAAACTTGATTCACTGCGTAGTATTGAGCTAAGGCTTTTGCAGCAACACTTCTTCCAGCGTTATGGACGCAGGCAAAAAGAATTGAGCTGACTTTATTCTCACTCACTTTAAACCTCAACTTTCCCTTGCAAGTATTTTCTTTTCCCAGTAAAGTGCTACGGTAACCAGACCTAATAAAACCGGGACCTCTACTAAGGGTCCAACAACGGTTGCTAAGGCTTCTCCCGAGGAAATTCCAAATGTAGCTATTGCCACTGCAATTGCTAATTCAAAGTTGTTTCCAGCTGCACTAAATGCAAGAGAGGTGGCTTTAGGATAAGAAAAGTGCATGCCCCGGCCAATGGCATATGAGCCGAACCACATTATGCCAAAATAAAAAATAAGTGGGATCGCCACAAGTCCAACTTGAGATGGCTTTGAAATTATTGCCTTTCCTTGAAGTGCGAAAAGTATAAAAATTGTGAATAACAGTCCATAAAGAGAAAGTCGTCCCAACTTTGGCATGATCTTATTTTCATATATCTTGCTTCCCCAGTGTTTTTCACCAAAATAGCGAGTTGAAAATCCTGTCACTAGAGGAATTCCCAAATAAATTCCAACATTTAAGGCAATTGATACGAAAGAGACATTTACTTGGGATTTGCTTAAGTTGAGCCACCCTGGGATCAAAGTTAGATACAAATATGCAAGGGCACTATAGGCAATAACTTGAAAAAAAGCGTTAATTGCGACCAGCACTGCTCCTAGATCAATGTCACCATTAGCAAGTTCTGTCCAAATCATAACCATAGCAATGCATCTTGCAAGGCCGACAAGAATTAACCCATTTCTCAAGGGTGGATTATTTGGCAGAAATACCCAGGCTAAAACAAACATGACTGCAGGTCCAACTACCCAATTGAGCAAAAGGGAAGTGATAAGTAATTTCTTATCTCTGGCAATGTCAAAGGATCTCTTGTATTTGACTTTTGCT
>JABEUL010000064.1 GCA_013044465.1 Acidimicrobiales bacterium | reverse complement strand
CCCTTAGCTCAGCGGATTAGAGCGTCTGTCTTCGGAACAGAAGGTCACAGGTTCGAATCCTGTAGGGGGTACCAATTGAACAGCTACCCCTGTCGTAAGTACTCCTAAAATATAGCTTCAATCTGTTCTAATCCTCTAGGGGTTTAGCATATTCATAGCTTTTTGTTATTAAGTACTTCGTTACTACGCAACCCATCTCCATTGAGCCATTAGTAACTATAATAGATGTCTCTTAGTATCATAAGGTAATCTCTCTTCTTGAATTATCAGGGAAATGCACAGAATCAAAAAGGACAAACTTTGTTGGTTTAATTCTATAAAACTTGTGTGGATTTTTACCAGAACGAATATCTTCAAGAAGCGTATCTTCCCTATCTAGTTGGTCAATATAGAATTTGCTGGCTTTTTCTTCTTCATCTCCAGATAACATCTCTGCTACTCCTTCAAATTGTAAGCCTTGAACACCATCCTTTGGATAGGGTTCTTGTGAGAAGGCAATTGCTCCTGATACCTTAGGATTAATAACTATTTCTTTTGAGTGCCTTCTATCTGGAGTAGAAATCCAATAAATATTCCAATCATCATCAAACGCATAATAGACAGTGCAATTCCAGGGTTGGTCATTAAGACAAGTAGCTAGTTGCAGCATTCTTGTTCTGCTTAGATATTCATTTACGAGATGCTTAATATCCATGTTTATCCTTTCTTGATATGCGCTGTGTATATCATACAACAGATTGGAGTCAACAGATAAAAAGTTGAGAAATTATAGTGAGACAATGTGGTAGCATTGGTCAGATATTACCAAATGCTGAAAAAATATATTGCCAAGTAGACGCAATTTCTTTGGCTATTTCAGTCATTACTTGGTAATAATTTTTTCTGAACATATCGAGTAAGGAGTACCAGAAAAATAGTTGACGTTTCGGTATAACTTTTGTTATACTTAGTTATATGAAAACAGCAGTTTCTATTCCAGATAACGTATACACTTCGGCTGAAAAACTTGCTAGCCGTTTAGGCAAATCGCGCAGCCAGCTTTATGCTCAAGCCTTAAGTAATTATTTATCTAAGCACCAAAAAGAGGGCATAACAAGAAAATTGAACGAAGTTTACCTTAATAATGGCTCAAAGGTTGATCCATTACTTATAGGTCTACAAGCCCATTCCTTATCAAAGGAAGATTGGTGAAACGAGGCCAGATCTGGTGGGCAGAATTACCAGAACCAAGTGCTTCAGAGCCAGGCTATAAACGACCAGTAATTATTGTACAAGCGGATGAGTTCAATAATAGCCGCATCAATACAGTGATAGTGGTAGCAATAACCTCTAACTTGGGGGTCACCGATGCGCCTGGTAATTTACGCCTTCCAAGAGCTAAAACTGGGCTAGTAAAAGATTCAGTTGCTAATGTGTCTCAAATACTTACTCTTGATAAGAGTTTCTTAACGGAACAAATCGGACAACTTGATAAAGTAACTGCTCAGCAGCTAGATGAAGGCCTTCAACTAGTTCTGTCTTTATAGAGTGGCGAGGCTCTAATCCAGCAGGGTAGTTATTGTGCTAGACCTGGCAGAGGTGATACCTCGAAAGTTTCGTGCCACCGCAGTAGCTCAGTCTTGAGGTGGTTCCAAGCGGAAACTGGAAGATGTACCAAATCTGTAACCAAATGAGACCCAGAACCAATGTCTCATTTTATCTCTCAGTCAATAGTTTCAATGGTACTATTAAGCCATGGATGAACAAAACAACAAAAAAGCATACGTTATCATTAAGCATGAGCTCTATATTAAATGGGAAATCGAGCCAAATGACTTAAAGGCTGCCGATTTTACAGGACTTTGCTGGGTTAAAGGACAAAATGAGGAAGAGCTTATTGCAGCAGCTAAACGGCGTTTCGAAAACATTTTTCAAATTGATGACGCTAAATTTGAACAGATTGAGGGTGGTCCAATGCACGCTGTCATTACATTGAACGTTCACCAACCTCACAATAGCTCCGAACCTGAAATCATTGAGATAAAGACGAATACTGGACATATTAAAACTTACCAGCGATACTCAGCACACGGACTCAGCGGGCAACGTATACACCCTGCATTAGTATTATCGTTCTAACTACCTACACTAAGCTGTGCCAATATAAACAAACAGTTGACAACTATTGCTAAATTACGTACAATGTACGTATGAACTATATTACTACAAACCTCACAACGTCTGGTAATAGCGTTGCCGTACGCTTACCAAAAGAGTTGCTACGCATGAGTGGCTTAACTAAAAAGGTTAGACTTCAGGCAAAAAATGGCCAAATTATTATTAGTAACACACCAAACCCTAGACATGGCTGGAAAAACCAAATTGAACAAGAGCTAAAAGCTCACGGAAAACTATCTATGGTAGATGATTACGGAGATATGTCTCAAGAGATCGACGCAACTCTTACAGACGGATTAAACAAGTAAACTTGTATGAAGCAATTTACGGTCTATTGGTGTAACCTTGAGCCGACTTTTGGACATCAAATAAAAAAGACTAGGCCTTGCGTGATTATATCACCTGACGAGATGAATGATTCGCTAGGAACAGTTATTGTAGCTCCTTTAACTAGCACCGTAAGACGCCTTCCATTTTACTTGCCCGTGAAGTATAACGATCATGAGGGTGCAATTGCTTGCGACCAAATAAAAACTATAGATAAACGGAGAGTTGGAGAAGAGTTTGTTGTGCTAACAAAAAAGGACGCTAAGGCACTCAGTTCAATTCTTGTAAATATGTTTCAGGCTAATGTTTAGGCGTTTTAATTATGCATGGTTCTAATCCAGCCCGGTATTTACTGTGCTGGACTTGACAGAGGTAATGCCTCAAATGTCTCGTGCCACCGCAATAGTTCACTCTTGAGTCGGTTCCAAGCGGAAGCTGAAAGGTGTACCAATCATAAATTTCATGTCTAGTGTTTTTATAT
>JABEUL010000063.1 GCA_013044465.1 Acidimicrobiales bacterium | reverse complement strand
GTTTTCTATAGTGCCATCTAAACGACCGACATTCAATCTCTTAAATAGCCTTTCGGCCCTTTCAAAGTGAACTTTGTAACGACGACGACAAGCAATGTGACCAAGAGCTGTAGTGCATCTGCCCCTTAAAGCCGTAGACATGAACTTGATTTAACAAGGCTCACAGCATCAGCCCTGAATTCAGGCTGAAAGGAAGGCTTTGACTTCTTCTTGTTTTCCATGCACATATTCTCCTCTATTTTTTAGGTTCGTATGTACGGATTTAGGAGTAGATGCAAGTTGAAGCGCCAGTTGTGGCAGCCCCGGTGTTGCCGGTATGACGAAGGTCATATAAGTGGAATTGCGTAAGCCCTGTTTTCTCTGTTTCCATTAATTATCTTAACTAGAGTTCAATCAACTTCGCAGTTTGCTCAAATGTTTCAATATCGCTTTTATTATGTCCTGAAAATTCACTTCGTCAAACCCCCATACCAAGCAGCTAGTTAAATTCGATAACTTTATTCTAGGATGAATTTTCTTCAGCTAGTTTACAAAGTTCAACAAGAACTGGCACGGGTAACTCAGCAGCCCTCCCTACGCCTGCTTTATCCACTTGACATCGGCTTAGCCTGATTTGGCTCGTAATATTTATGGACGTACGTCAATTCTGGGTTCTGGCATTGATTTCTAGGTGGTGTCGATGTATACTTTGATTGGACATCCAGCTCTGACCGAAGGAAGTTTTCAGTCGGAACTTAGGAGGAAGTGGTTGCTATGTTTAGATTCTTCGAGTTGCGCAAATGGTTACTTCTTGCGATCACAGTAATTATTTCAATTTCAGTAATAACAATTATGTCACCATGGAGAAATATTGCTTACGTAGCTCATGCGTCACCGAGTCCACTTCAATCTGAAATCGACCAGCTGGCTGTAAACGCGGCAGCCAGAGCTGGTGACAGAACACCAACTGAAGTTACTTGGGTTGCCACCAACCGAGGAGCAGCTTGGTCCAAATTTGGATTTACTGCTGCTGGTTCAAGTAGTGATCCGGTATATGTTCTATCGATCCTTGGAACCTTTTCATACAGTGGAGGGATGAGGGGAAACCATCGGCCAAAAACTTGGAATGCGATAGTGCTCATTGTTGACAAGACTACTGGAGATTCCACTGACTCAGGCATCATGGAGCACCCACCTGATCTCTCGAGCTTTGGTGCGACAGAAACTGACTCACTCGCTGGCATTTCTCCGACTGTAAATATTTTTCCTTAGGATGTTGAAATAATCGGGGACTGCGTCGTTTTGGACATAGCTTTTCCAATGCCATAGTACGCCTTCGAATCCCAACTCCGAGAGATGTCGAAGCTTTCTAGCAATTGATTCACGAAGATTCATATATGCGGCGATGGCTATGCGGAGGCCGCACGGAGTCGTTGGAAGAATTTCGCTATGACTTTTATAACAGCTTAAAGGCTCACTTTGTGGTAAAAGCGGATTGCGGTCCAAGCGTTGTCTTGGACCAATAGGCATGATGGAGCTTCTTAGGTGCAAACAAATCGGAATGAGCTGGTATTCTAAGTATTCACAACTTCGTATTGGAATTGCCGATTGAGAACAAAGAAGTCGAATTTTTGCAACTATGGAACGCCTTACTTTAAGTGCTTTATAAACACAGTGAGACTATTGTGCTAGTAGTGGATGAGTCTGCAGATGAAATTTTATGGGTATGTGATTTTCAATCAGGTTGCGTAATTTCCGCTTAAGCGTCAAAGCTCCTTACTGGGCTAGATCTGGAGGAAAGACAAGCTCTAGAGTGTTTAGACCGAAGTCATATTCAACAGAATGATGATTGTTCAGTTGAAAAAGATAAGACTGAAAATTCTACGAGTCCTGATGTAGCGTTACTGTGACAGTAAGAAATTCTGGGGAATCGTTCTAGGCTCCATTGAACCTAACCGAGTTATGGAACGAGGCGATCTTGGAATTCAGTTCTACAAGAAATTACTTCTAGGCTGGTCTGCGATAAGAAAACTAATGGAAAAGCTGACTTCTTGGCAGTACACGTTAAAATCAAAACTTCGGCAAAATTCTGTTTCTTTGGCGACTTAAGGTTTAGGAAGTAAAATGCAGTGAAGTTCTGTACTCGGGACGCAATACTGATTTAAAACGCACAAGAAAGGCTAATGAGATGAAAACAAAATTGAGTCAATCGGCGATTATGGTTTTGATCATAAGTAGTGCTCTCGTTACACTCTCAATTGCTAGCGTGGCGATACATTATTTGCTCCCAGATCCAAAAGGGAACACCTTGGTCGGTCAACCAACCTTTCCTATTCATAGTAATCTTCGATATCAGGCTGAACAAGACATATCGAATTCGATCATTAGTGCAAATAGCCGATACACCATTGACGGTGGATCATATGGCGATTCGGGGCATGACGGAAGTTCGTTTTACACTGAAGTGTCGAAAATGGATCCGGCAATTCATTATATTGCCGACTCGAAATTTGGGCCAACTTCCTCGTCGGGTCTGAACACGGTATCCATAGTGGCAACTGATTGCACTTTTGATGCGAAACTGAAACACATGGATGATTGCCAGGAAGTTATTATGTCGGCCTATTCCAGTTACAATGGCGACTGTTATTTTGCATTTTTATCGAAAGACGGAACACCTTTGCCGGGTAATGTGAGTATTTTTGGTGCTCAGGTAAACCCAACTCCGCCAAACGGACTGTTCATGGGCGGAAGGTATGATGCTGTAGTACCTCAGGTAAGTAAGTCGGGTGGCAATAAAATGGCCTCATGCTCTTTAGATGTGGTTGGCGATGGTGTGACGCCTTCGGGATCCGGGGGTGACCAGTGGTCTGACATTGAACACTCCGATATTGAAATGCACCCAACTTCCATATTCCCAGGCAACGTAGGACAAAGCGGGTTGCCGAGCAGTCCCTTAGGCGTGGTCACTGCTTGGTCCAACAAAAACGCCTAGGTGGCCGGAGTTAAATAATGACTTATGAAGTTCAGGTATTACGTGAAATTGCATTGTTGGTTAGATTATTCTAAACGTTGGAAATTTTAGACAGAAGATTTCATGCTTGGAGTGTGGAAAGTCCAACCTAGGGTGTTGTACATTAAAATCAGTCCAAGAAGAAAAATTACAATGTTGTTGCCACTAATAATATGAAATCAACGCCAGACTTCGAAGTGATTCAAGCACGCCGTGAGGAGATATCGGCGATCGCATTACGGCACGGGGCCCGAAATCTGCGTGTCTACGGATCTGTCGCGAGAGGAGACGCTACGGCTACAAGCGATGTAGATTTCTTGGTGGATTTCGATCCGGGTCGGTCACTTTTCGATCTTGTAAGGCTCACCGATGAACTTGGAGTACTCATAGGGCGATCTGTCAGCATTGTGACAGAAGAAGAACTAACTGTGAGAACTCGTGACCAAATTTTAGCTGATGCGAGGTCACTTTGACCAGCGACTGGAGATTGATCTCTTATCCAGAAGGCGTTGTTGGCCAAATGCCGGACGCTAAGCAGCGCGCCACTTCGGAGCTCCACACGCTCCACTCTCCGAGAATGGCAGCACCATGGAGCGGCTTTAGCCCTCCGATATCGAGCGTGTCCAGATCATTCTCGATTTCGGCCACAACATTGCGCACTTCAACGACGAGCACGTCATCAGAGACTTCGTTCGCTAAGCTTGCGACTCGGAAAATTGCACTAGCAACGCGGAGGAGGGCATTCCCGTTAGGAACAATAAGAGGGATTGCACCCACGAAGTCAGCGAGCCGCTCTGCGCGAGCGATCGAGTAGTAATAGCGGTTCCCAATTAGCCTTGCTGATAGTAAGCCAGCCTGTACCAAGGCGTCGCATGCTTCTGCGACATTGCGCTTGGCGTAACTTGTCACCTCGGAGAGCATCGCAGCGGTGACCCGATCGCTTGGATGAAATAAGAAGTAGCGCAGAATTTCCGAACGGGCACCAAGCCCGAACATTTCCCGCATACGCAATAGAACCAGCGAGGGTTCAGTTAGAGGGCGCAAATTCGTGCGTCCCGTTTTTTTGTAGGGGAGTTCGGTTGTTGCCAGTGGCCACCGAATGCCAGCATGAACATTGACGGTAGCGGCAAAAGGCCCCCACTCACTGAGTAGTTCATTGGATTGACACTTCAAAATGTTCCGTAACCGGACTTGGGAGAGATGACGCCAATTGCGAATACACCAATCAATGGCTTCGTCGCGAAGACGTGGATCACTCTTGGCAAATCCGGCTGTGAAGATAACGAGGGGTTCAGGGTCAACGGCCCAGTTTTGATGGGTTCGTGCCCAGCTTGAGACTCCGAGTTCTGCCCAAGCACCCAAACACAAGTCGATCACCAGACGCTGGATGTTCCCTACTGTCTCCGCTTTTCTAGAGTTTGCCATTTTCCACCTCCATGCCGAAACTCGAGAGGCATCCTAAGAGATCGGTTTTGAATCCAGTTGATGGATCGTGGGTCATCGCCCAACGGCCTCCTCGGGGAAGCGCATCAGGAGATGGCTGTAGAGCTTGGAGGTCGTGATAATGCTTTTCGTTTGGACTACGATCGACCGCATCGTACAGCTTGAAACAGACCTTGTCGAATAGCGAAGGAAGGTGAACTTCGATTCGATCCTCCCAACTAGGCGGAAGTTCGAAGTCCATCAAAGATGCTGGTCCGGGCTTTAGCCAGTTCTCGGGCAGATCGAAGGCTTGGCCGACCTGTGCGGCAGAAGCTGCCAACGGCCCCGGTAGTGTGTCAACTTTGAAATAGTGGCCGTTTTCGACTAGACCGATTACGTCGAGGTCTCCGGTGGGTTGATCGATCACTTTCAACAGGAGCAGGCTGCTTCCACCGATGAACAGCAGGCAACACGGAGTTCGACGTTCGTCAAGAACGGCTCCCAGTGATCGAAGGGCCTCCTCTAAGGCCTCGAGTTGGAATAGCATAGATGCATCTTATCCGCCTGAAACGACTGCATAAACCAATCTATTAGTACATATAATATGCTTAATTAGTGTCCAGCTTTCGGGTGTGTCAGTAGTGGTCAACTTTTGAAAACCTTGCTTTAGGAAGTGAATATAAAAATATGATCGCAGTGAGTTCGTGCCACTTATGAACTTGATTTAACAAGTTTTACAGCATAAGCCTTGAACTCAATAGGAGGGCAGGCTTTGAATTCTTCTGGTTTTCAAGTACATATTCTCCTCTATTTTTTTAGGTTCATATGTACGGATTTAGGAGGAGATGCAGGTGACAACATACAGGGTTGTCGTGGCAGATAAAGCTTCCTTCGGGGAAGGTACAACGCGAACAAATTGCAGGTGCCATGCCAGAGGACATTTCCATTTGGTACTCATTTCCACATGATTTCTCCTAAATTCCGTAACTAGGTGACCAAGAATATTCAATTGCAAAATCTAAACTTCCTGGTTAAGAGAGTAGAAAAACTTTGGCATGCCGACCCATCTGAGTTTTTTTGAGAAAAGTGCGGAAGTCGGGGCGCCTATAACATCTGAAAGAAGGGTCGGCAGACGAATTAAGAGTTCGGACAATAGCCAGTGTTAGATTGAGAAAGTGAACTTTGGCAAGGCGTGGTGGCAGCTATTATGTATGGATGCCAATCGCTACAGCTGACACGAGAATTCACGTGGCCGGAGATGGTTTGGCAGGTTCGACGGGATGGCGTGAACTTGCTGAAAGGCGTACTCGTTATACCTCGAATTTGGTTAGTACTTTTCTTAACCAAGTCAAAACTAAAGTTGACCAAAAAATAGTTCGAGTTATTGCAACCATTGTGGCTTGGGGGTTTGCATGCGACTCTATATTAGGGCTTTACCAAACAAATGCACGTGCTCAAAACCTTGGTTACGACTTACTCATAACTTGGAGGGCGGAGTCGCTGTTTGCTGTTGGCGGCCAGCCTTATTCTGTACGTGGTTTTCTTTACCCGCCAAGTATCTTATTGTTGCTAAGGCCAATTGCTGGTCATTCTCAAGCATCAATAACTAAGTACGGTCTAGTGCTTACAATTGTGATATCGATTGCAGCAGTTATGTTGGCGGCAGTAGCAATTGGGAGACCATGGTTTGGCATGACAGCTGCACTGACAACTTTTGGACTCAGCTATACCGGAGCTTTTACCGGAGAACTGTCATTAGAGAACGTATCAGTACTATGTTGGTTCGCTCTATCAGTCTTTTTACTTGCTGCAATAAACAATAAGTGGATAATTGGGGGCATCGCTATCGGTCTTAGCTTCGCATTTAAACCGCTCCTACTGCCGCTTCTTGTTGTCTTTTTGCTGGCTCGCCAGTGGAAGGCACTTTTAGTAGCGATTGGATTACCTTTTATCTTAAATCTTGTTGCAGTTATTTTCGTAGCTGACCCGATGGCCGTCCTATCGAAACTGCCGAGTCTAACGAACAGGGTAGGAACCGGAGTGAATTTTAACTCAGCTTGGGTAGATGTCGCTCGAAATCTAGGCTGGCCTGAATTTGTAACCATTTTGATCAGGAGTTTCACTGCGATAGTAGCAGTAGGTGCAACTTGGATTTCCTGGACTCGCATT
Organism: Acidimicrobiales bacterium; assembly: GCA_013044465.1. GTDB lineage: Bacteria > Actinomycetota > Acidimicrobiia > Acidimicrobiales > JABEUL01 > JABEUL01. The sequence goes on along the minus strand of JABEUL010000063.1, from coordinate 5,477 downwards.
GATGATAAAAGACTTCGACTTATCACCTCTTCAAGCGTTCTTTTAATTGGTACGTATCTTGCTGGCACTATATCTGAGTATCACTTCATGTTAACGTTAGTTCCTCTATTGATGACCGTAGTAGTTGCAGGCTCAGTAATGCGAATTCCTATTTCGTGGATTGGTGGTGCTTGGATGATGACTGTCCTTATTCTTCCTGGCAAACTACTTGGACTTGGTATAGACGCTAATAATTCAGCATTTAGAGCCTTTGGGATGTCGATAATATTGTTGTCAGTATTTTTCTGGCATCTCCGAAAAGCTAAAGACATCCCGAAGAAAGATGATCAATTGGCCACCGAATTTAATGCAACCTGATTTGAATACAGCTCAGCCAACTCTTGATGGGCAAGATAGTAATTTAGATAACCAGACGGTTCCAGTATTGTTGCGCCATCCTGGTAGAGATGTAATAGCTACTGTCGCTTTCATTGTGCTCACACTATTGGCTTTCTGGCCAGTCGGTCCGTTTGACAATTTACGATTGCCATTAGGAACAATTAATAATCCGGCCCGTAATGATCCGCAACAAATGATTTGGTTTCTTTCTTGGCTGCCATACGCAGTCACGCATAACCTCAATATTTTTTACACTCAATTTATTGAATATCCCCAGGGAGCAAATCTTGCAGACAACACGTCAGTACCTTTTCTCGGACTAATAGCGTGGCCAATTACTGCCAATGTTGGACCCATCGCTGCTTTCAACTTCTTGGTTAGGTTAGCCATTATCTCTTCATCAGTGAGCATGTACTTTGTTTCAGCATGTTTTGTCAGGCTACGTATCGTCAGATTCTTGGCCGGACTCACTTATGGATTTGGTCCATATATGGCGAGTCAGGTTCTCCACTTGGACCTACTATTTGTGCCAATCCCTGTGTTGTTAGTCTGGTTGGCTGACGAAATAGTACGCCGTCGAAAATTGCCTTCAGTTGTTACAGGGCTATTAATTGGTCTCCTACTTGCTATTCAAATGCTAATTTCTCCCGATGTACTAAGCGGATGCTTAGTAGTTGCTGGATTATTTGCGCTGTACATTGCCTTGCGGTACTGGTCGGATGTCGTTGCCGCTTGGCGCTACATCTTTATAGTTGCTGCGTGTGCTTTAATAGTTTTGATTCTTATTGACGGGTATCCAGTATTTGAGATGGTTTGGGGAAGCGCCCACATTAATGGTCCGGTCATTCCTGCTCCATTGCTTCAAGGCATGAGAGCCGATCTAATAGGATCAGTTATTCCCTCAAGTAACCAGCTTGTAGCACCTCCTTATATAGTTCGGGCCGGAAATGCGCTAGTGGGCTCCAATATATCTGAGAACGGCACGTATTTAGGTTTTCCCTTTGTCTTGGTTCTACTTGTTGCAATCAAAAAATTAAGACGCGATAAAATTGTCGGTGCTCTCTCGGTACTTTGTGGACTGTCCTTTTTGCTCTCCTTGGGAAACCGCTTAGTAATTGGCTCGATAGTTACTCCGATCCCACTTCCCGAGGCAATATTTGCCCACCTACCTTTGCTAGATAACACTATTCCGGCCCGCTATGATCTTTTTGTTGCCATCTTTGCCGTTCTGATCTTGGCGGTGGCAGTGGATCGTGCCCTAGTGAAAGTTAGCGACTCTGTGGTTTCGACAAATTGGTATAACTACGTCGGAAAATTAAGTCTTCGCCACCGTCGATTAGATATCTCGGCACTTGTATGTGTCATGCTTTTTGTAATTCTCCCTGGCGTTCCGTTCCCCAGTTCAACTGTGCCTTGGCCCGTTGGGCTGCCGAAGGAGATATCTACTTTGGTGCCCAAGGGTGCCGTGGTTTTGACTTATCCCTTTGCGTCACCCAGGGTCACTGCTGCAATGGACTGGCAGGCACAGGATGGGTTCAGTTTTAAGCTTTTAGGTGGTTATGCAAATGTCAAAGTATCCAGTACCGAAGGGAGCCGGTGGCCGATACTTCTTAATGAGCCATACGTTCAAGAGCTACTCTCTGGCGATATACAACAACACGAATATCCGCCTCCGAGCCTGAATACTTCAGTTCATGAATATGAGCTTCTCGCTTTTCTTAAGCAATACCATGTGACTGCAGTGGTCTACTGGGCGAGCGAAGCTTTTGCAGTCCCAGCATACAAATATTTATCGACTGCACTTGGCAAGCCACTTTACCAGACAAAAACGACGGCGATATGGGTAGCTCCGAATGGTCAGTGGCCGACCAAACTCTCGAAAGCGTGAAGATTGGATGACCACGGAGTGACGTTAACTGATAAAAGGCCGACTGCGGATAAGGACGCCGTTGAGACAAAGCCCTCTGGGATGCGAATGACGCATCCTTGGTGGCCGATTGCAGTTTTAATTGCCATTCCGCTAGTGATTTTTTTAACTGTATATCTGCTCGGTGGTGGACTTTTACTTAACGGCGACAACCTAATCCAAAACTATCCACTGCGGGTTTTGGTTGGTTCGCAGCTTAGACACGGCGTACTTCCCTGGTGGGATCCCTGGATGTGGAGTGGAACTCCCTTAATGGCGGGGATGAATGCTGGTGCCTTCTATCCAACTACTCTCATATTTGCCATAATGAGCGGGCCTGCCGCATGGATAACTGCCGAGGTATTTGTGTTCTCGCTGGCTAGTGTCGGTACCTATTTTTTACTGCGCGAATGCGGCATATCAGTAGTTCCTTCTTTTATTGGCGCATCATTTTTTGCTTTTGCCGGTGCATTTGAAGCGCAGACCGCCGTACATATTGATATGGGAAATGGACTTGCTTCTCTTCCATGGATACTTCTAGCAGTACAACGAATAATTTCAGATGGGCGATGGCGCTGGGCATTTTTGGCGAGTGGCGCTTTTGCCTTAACCATCTTGGCCAGTGCTCCTGAAGCGATGATAGATGTAACGATGGCAACCCTTATTTATGGTGGCTTTAGACTTTCACTTAAGCCTGGTGCATGGTTTCGGGTGGCTCTTAGGGGGCTATTCGCTGCCGCTGTGGCCGCTGGGATTACCTCCTTCGCTTGGCTTCCAGGCTTTCACTTCATTGGATATTCGCAAAGGGGACATGTTGGAGCCTCCTTCATAGGTGCCTACAGTTTTCCGGCGAGGGCTACTTTTTTGGCTGTTACGCCGTATATTGAAGCGGGTTACGGAGTCTTTTCGCAGCCTCAGTACCTGGGCCAATCCAACCTCCCTGAAGTCGCGTCGTATGTCGGCCTGTTTGCAATCATTGCAATAATCTCTCTCGGATCTCGAAGGTGGTCTTCTTGGCTACCACGCGGAGAGCGGCGAGTCTGGTTTGGGCTTCTAATCTGTGGATTTGTATTGGCTCTAGGATCTGCTACTCCTTTTGAACACGTTCTTCTTCACATACCGCTGATTGGTCAACAGCGCGACCAAGGTCGTCATATTGCTGAAGTTGATCTTGCGGCGTGCGCGCTATTAGCTTGGTTCATCGATGGGGGGGAAAGGCCTGCTCATCAGAGAGTCAGATCGGACTTTATCGGAGCCGTCATCCCAATTACTGTTACATCATTTTTAGGCATCTGGTTAATTATTTCACCATCGTCTCTTTGGAGGTTTTTCAAAGATGCCTCACCCGGGAATCAGGCACTTAGCGGAATTGGAGCCTCCGTAGCAATCGCGTTGGCACTGTCTATCGGGGCTCTAGTACTAGTAGTAGCCCGAGCAAAACTCAGCTATAAGTTGTGGTTAAAGCTAATTGTTGCTTTCTGTATTGCGGACATAGCTATCTACTCGGCGGGAAGCAGTTTCATAACAGATTCGTCGCAACTTCCTCCAAACTCAGGTCCAAATTCTCAGTTCCAAGAGATTAAATCTTATTTAAGTCCCGGTGGCCGATACGCCGTCATAGACCCAGATCTCTTCTATCCAAACTCCCTTATAAAAGTTGGTGTAGCTGGAATAGGAGTATTGGCACACATACCAAGTGTTACCGGGTATGGCGCTATTGCTGATGGAACTTATTCATCAATGACGGGGACAGAAGGTCATGCGCTTCTAGATCCACTTGCGCTGCGCAATGGTGTATTTGGACAAGTTGGATTGCAAGAGATTTTGATCCCTTCTCAATGTTTTTTAATTCCAATTGCTTCGCCCCCCACCGCGTCCGGCGAATTCAAAGTACTTTTGCAGCCTGCTGGAACTGACCCTGTGCTTCCCGGAGGGAACATACCAGTCGCCCAAGATGATCTTCCCCTAGTCGGCAGCTCTGGCCCAGCGGAATCAATAACTGTTGGACAGAATCGTGGTTGGTACTATGGTACAACGTTGCGAGTATCTAACGGTGTAGTAATGTTAAACACCAAGGCACATGGCCAGGTTATACAAGCTGGAGCCATAGAGGCATCAGGTGGTACAACGTGGGGGCCACCTGTATACATTAAGAATGGCGCTACCACTATCAAAGTCACTATTCCTAGCACCAACTCTGTAGGTGTTTCAGTTAGGCTACTAAGCGGTCCTACATTGGGTCCGTCTCGGATTGCCGTTGGAGCCGGTGGAAGAGAGTTCCTAGTTGACGGATTATATGCACTATCAATTACTCCTGGAGGATGGGCATACAAAGGAGTCTTAGATAATTTCGCACACTTTCAATCCACTTATGTCCCAAGCTATGCATGGATAGAGCAGAAGGATCAAAACCATCCTGTGGTTGGGAACGCACAGCTGGTGTCTAACTCATCTCCAAACAGTGCTCTTTTTTCAGTGACTACAAATCACCCAGCACTGTTAATACGTTCTGAAGCATATGACCCAGGGTGGCATGCCCAAATTGAAGTGAGCTCTGGGCTATGGCGGGATGCATCGGTAATAGCTGTCGGTCTAGATCAAGGTGTTGACGTGCCGGCAGGTCATCACCTGGTTCGATTTACATATGTTCCGGTCGGAATTTATACGGGGCTGAAAATTAGCATTACTACTCTCATAGGAACACTTCTGTGTTGGGCAGCATGGTTACTTACTCGCCGATACCGGCATCGTGCCCAAGTAGATACTTGATCGGGAACTTTGTATGAGGCATCATCTTGATTCACCTTTTTTTGCCTAGCTGGCATCAGTGAGAACTTACACATTAAATGGCAGTGTGTCCACGCTCTAAGTTAATTCGGCGTTCGATGTTAAAAATGTCTAGGCTCTGGTGACATTGATCACACCAATACAAATAAGGATGATTCCGTAGCATAATATTTCATGCACCACTCGTTGGGACTCTACCCACTGTTGTATCCATCTTTGCTACATTTCTCGTAATCAAGATGTTCATCCAGCTCCTCAGAGAGATCTTCTGGAAACGAATGGCTTTTACGAGATCATTGTTGAACGCCATCAAAAGGCCTCAACAATCTTGACATCTAATCGCGATCCCAGCGAGTTCCTAGCGCAATTAGCTGACCCTCTATTAGCTCAGTCTGCAGTTGACCGC
>JABEUL010000062.1 GCA_013044465.1 Acidimicrobiales bacterium | reverse complement strand
TGAAGATCTATTCCACTTCTGTGTTGACATTGCACAAATAATTCCAGTAAAAGTTACTGAGGCCCCTCATTATCGCAGAGTCCTTGCGATGCGGGCCGCCCTTTCAGAAAGTGGGGAGGACTGGATAAAGCGTCTCAATCCAGGACTTCTTTACTACGAGTTGAGAAACCAGTTCGACAACTTGGGTATTGGCCCAAAAATTAACCAGGCTACAGATCGAGCAACTACCAAAAGACCGCCACTAGCTATAAATGCTGGAAACGGTTTCGCATTTGTGTCTCACAGGGGAGATGTTTGCCCAAGCGGATTCTTGCCGATAAGTGCCGGTAATGTTCGACTTGAGCCACTTAGTGTCATTTATAAAACCTCAGAGCTATTTAAAAGCCTTAGAGATATGACTACTTTAAGTGGGAAGTGTGGAAGGTGCGAATTTAATGGTGTTTGTGGAGGATCAAGGTCCCGAGCATTTGGGGCAAACAACGACACGAATTCCGATGATCCATCCTGCAACTATGTTCCAGGTACTTTTCAAATTTAACCAGATCTCTGCTTGAATTCTCTACTAAAAAAACGTCTGCTTCACCGAGTGGGAATTGAAAGTGAGATCTTTGTGCCTTTAGCCACTTCGCTCTCAATCATCAAACGCCCACCCAATAGACTCGCCCGCTCTCTCATCCCACGAAGTCCAAGATGAGAAATATCAATCTCTTTTCCAAAGTCAATACCGCATCCATCATCAACTATCTCTAGGGCTAGCATTGAGTCGCCAAATTCTAATGTGACCTCGATCTGGGAAGGCTTTGCATGGGAGATTGCATTGTGAATAGCTTCCTGGCAGATTCTAAATAGACCCAGCTCGTGATCTAATTGAAGCCGACTTGGAACCCCATTGACCCGTAAATCTATTTTGCACTCGCTGTTGAACTCCCCGTCTGCAACTAAACCCCTCAATGCTGGTTCAAGACCAAGTTTTTCTAAGGATGGTGGAAGAAGGCCTTGGGAGAGATTTCTTATGGTCTTGGCAACGCTTAGAACATCTCCTTTAACCTGGGACAACTCTTCACTTAATGTATCATCAAGCTCAATTTCTAAAAGGTGTTCATCAATTGAACTCTCCAGCTTCCTTGAAATTATGAGCAATGATTGCAAGGGATCGTCATGCAACTCTCTAGCAATTCTCGATCTCTCATCTTCTTGGGCTTTTAGCAAAGTGGCCGCATATGTAGTGACATCTCGCCAAGCTCTCCGTTCCTCAGTGATGTCCTGGAGAAGGACTTGGGTAAGGAGACGATCTTGATCTCGAACACTTGTAGTGAGACATCTAAAGTCAGTGGGCTCATTGTCAACATCTACGGTTAGTACTTCGCCAACCTCAAAGTTCTCAAGCTCCAAAAGGCTGCAGCCAAGCACATTTTCCACGTTTTCATCTAACACCGAATAACCAAACACTGCCCAGGCTGCAGGGTTGGCATCCACAACTACCGAGTCGTTATCTACTACGAGAATTGGCGCTCTCGTGGCTGAAAATAAATGCCTATACCTCGCTTCACCTGCCCTTTGCTCAGCTTCGATGGCAATTGCTGCGTTCTTGGTCATCTGCTGGTGCTCTACGTGTTGGCCAAATACAAATCCAACCAAATCCACAATGAAAAGCGCAATCAGCTCGTTTAATAAATTGTCATCTCCATGATGAAATGCCAAATCAGGAAGCCAAAGTACGGTTGACCAAAGCGCTGTAGCCCCAGACCCGTGAAGTCCAAATCTCATTGCAGCCCAACCCACTGGAATTAGCAATGCAAAAACGGGAAGTCCAATTAAGGTTTCACTAGCAGTTAGATGTGTGGCATCTAACACGAAATGCAAAACCGTTAAAAAGACAACCACTATCTGGATAATCCAGAACTGGATATCACTAAATGGAGGGTGTAGCGCTCTGCTTAAAACATCCTTGGTCTGAATCGGGGTAGCTTCCAACTCATCATCCGATCAAGTGGCAGTGCCGTCAATGGCATGATGGTCAACTGCCCAAAGGGCAGCCTCGGTTCTAGACCTTACGCCCAACTTTGCCAACAAAGACGAGACATATCCTTCGACGGTTCTGGTTCCAATTCCAAGCTGGAAGGCAATCTGTTTATTAGAGGCACCCTTGGCAATAGCCTGCAATACATCTAACTCCCTCGAAGTCAGCTCCACAACTGGAGCCTTCGCGTCACGCCATCTTCTCTGCATACGTTCAGCAACTTCTGTGTCTAAAACTGTGGCTCCAGTTGCCACGGTCAATATAGCGTTTTTCAACTCGGATCGATCTGCGGTTTTAAGCAAGTAACCGTGAGCTCCAGCCTCAAGTGCTGCCACAATATAGGCGTAGTCGTCATACATTGTAACTACTAGATTTTTCGTATCAGGTGCTAATTTGGCAACTTCTTTAAGCACGGCTACGCCCCCTTCACCTGGCAGTTGAAGATCAACAATTGCAACATCGGGCTTTAACTCAGAAATTACGGCAATTGCTTGATCTGTGTCTGAAGCTTCACCAACTACAGTGACTCGCTCAAAGGACTCCACTAACTTTCGCATCCCAGCCCTAACTAAAGCGTGATCCTCAACGACAACTACTCGGATATCACGCTTAATATATTCTGGATCTTCATCGCCATTCACGTGACCTCCCAAGTACCAATACCTAACCTTATTTCAATTTCTACGGTTAAATGAATGCCTATTCTCTTATGATAACTGTTAAAACACAGTTAACCTTAAGGTCTTAAGTACCAAATGAGTGCTTAAACCATCTTTTAACTGCTTTCTCGGTCATATTCACGAGTTCCAGGTAGTCCTTCTTGCGTATTATCACGATTACCAGCTCCGTAAATTTCGGCTGCAATAACTACTTAATTTCCTAGATCATTATCTATAGTTCGGTGTCCCAGAAACTCTGGGTTGGTGCAAAAAGGTTTAAATTAAACTCCCGCACTACAGCGAAAAAAAGAAAGGCAATAACGTGAATAGATTTAAAAGAATAACTCCTAAACCAGCTTCACTAATTAAGGCATCAGCAATTCTCGCTCTAGGTGTGGGATTAAATGCTTGCTCGTCAGGATCAAGCACTGCTGGTGGGACTTCAAC
>JABEUL010000061.1 GCA_013044465.1 Acidimicrobiales bacterium | reverse complement strand
TCAGTTGCTGCCTGAATTTTCATATATCCCTCAACCGCTCCTTTCAGTGTTCAATTATGAGATTCTATGCCCGAAGAGCTACTTTCCACCAGGTGAAATTGGCAAAAGTTGCATTACTGACCTGAAAGTAAGTAAAGTACCATCTAACAACAGCTGGGACTGGGTCAACCTCCGAAAGGTTAAAACATGTGGTCTAAAATTATTAACAAAGCCTTTAAACCCTTAATTGTGATAGTGTTAAGCGCTTTAATGCTAGGGCTTTCGGCCTGCTCCTCATCGCCTTCACACAATGCGGCGCCTACCACCACAAAACCTCATCCCCCCCCAGTGCCAATAATAAAAGTGCCGGTATCTGTTGCAAATACCTCTGACGGTCAAGTCTCTTTCCGTGAGACAGGGTATGGAACTCCACTCGTGATGATAATGGGCTTTTCTGGATCAATGGACGCTTGGACACCTGATTTCATTGACGCACTTGCCCAGCATTTCAGGGTAATTATTTTCGACAATGCCGGAATTGGCAAAACAACTATGCCTTCTGGAAAATTCACCATGGATACAATGGCTAAACAAACAGACGCCCTCATCCATTCATTAAATCTTGGAAAACCGGATGTCTTAGGATGGTCAATGGGTGGAATGATCGCGCAAGATTTGGCTGCAACATATCCAAATGATGTGAATAAGTTGGTGCTCTGTGCGACACTGCCTGGAAACGGGAAGGCCACATTGCCACCGTCATCGGTCGTGTCTAAGCTCGGCAATCCTTCCCCATCTCAGATGCTAACAATGATGAGCTTGATTTTTCCAGCAGACCAGCCAAAGGCTGCCAGTAATTACATTAACCAGATCATCAAGTATCCAGGTTTCTATATTGCTGATACTGCTGTTGATCAGGATCAATTAGACGCACTAGGCCTTTGGAGCTTGGGAGGACTCAGTTCAGGAAAGGCGATTTCTTCGGTTAAATCAGCGACACTAATTGCTGATGGTGAGGATGACTTATTGATACCCAAGCCAAATGCATACGAGTTGCACTCTGTACTCAAGAACAGCCAAGTGTTACTCTACCCCGACGCTGGACATGCATTTTTATTCCAAGATCAAAGTCAGTTTGCACCGTCTCTTATTAAATTTCTGAACAGCTAAAACAAGAAAATTACGTGGTGATCAGGCTCTAAAGCGACTATTTAATTCTTTGGGTACAGGTCAGAGTATGTGGTGCGTATTTAGAGCTGTCAAGTTGGCGGAAGCAAACAGTTTGGGGATAGCCTTTATGATGGTATTTATTAGGAGAAGGTGTGCAGGATCTATTTAATATTTCAGGAAAAACAGCCCTTATTACAGGAGGGTCCAGGGGAATCGGAAAGATGATTGCTGAGGGATTTGTTAATGCAGGTGTAAAAACCTACATTTCCTCAAGAAAGGGCGATGTCTGTGACGAAGTGGCAAGCGAACTCTCCAAGTTTGGAACTTGCATAGCATTAGCTGCAGATCTATCTAAAGAAGATGAATGCAAGCGTTTGGCAAATGAGCTATCCACCAGAGAAGATCACCTTGATATCTTAGTAAATAATGCGGGTGCGACATGGGGTGCCCCAATTGAGGAGTTCGATGAAGCGGCGTGGGAAAGAGTGCTTGCACTTAATGTAAAAGGTGTCTTTCACATGACCAAGTTTTTGCTCCCCCTCTTAAAAGCGAGAGCAACTGCAGATGATCCGTCCAGGGTGATAAATATTGGTTCCATTGATGGCATACAGGTTCCTGTTCTTGAAACTTATTCATACTCTGCATCGAAAGCCGCCGTACACCAATTAACAAGGCATTTAGCAAGAAAACTTGCCCCAGAAATTACTGTCAATGCAATTGCACCCGGTCCATTCGAGTCAAAGATGATGGCTGCTACGCTGCAAGCTTTTGGAGATCAGATCGCAGCGATGGCCCCACTTAAGCGGATAGGTAGGCCAGCAGATATGGCGGGAACTTCAATATTCCTGTCTTCTAAAGCTGGCTCATATATAACTGGTGCAATAATTCCGGTTGACGGTGGGATTGCGGCACTGAAATGAATCAGAGTTTGAAACAGTTCATGGAAGCTAGCGATTTCTCAAGTGTCTATGAAGCAAGAGAAATGGCGAGAAAGATACTTCCTCGGGTCGTATTTGACTATGTGGATGGAGGTGCAGAAGATGAGGTCACCATGAGAGCAAACGTGGAGGCATTTGACAAGATCTGCTTTAACCCAAGAATGGCTCAGGGCCCAGTTACGCCAAATTTAAAGACCAGTATTTTGGGTCATGAAATTGATCTTCCTGTGATACTTGCACCCTGTGGCCTTGTGCGCGCCATGCATCCAGATGCTGGTGGCGGTGTAGCACAAGCCGCGAGAAACATGAATACCATTTCCATACTTTCCACTGTGGCCGGATCTGATGTCAAAGATGTAGCTCCAAGAGCTCCCGGACTGTTGTGGTTCCAGCTGTACTCCACAAGAGGGAAAGAAGACTCACTTCCTTTGATGGAGCGAGCAAAAGATGCTGGAGTCACTCATTTGGTCGTGACCGTGGATACACCCGCACTTGGCAATCGAGAACGTGATCGTAGAAATGGGGTTCAAACTCCGTTGAGGATCGATGCTCGTTCTGCTCTGCGCCTTGGTCCCCAGGTTCTAGCCAGACCTCGCTGGACCTACCAGATGGCCCGTGATGGTCTGCAGACATATAAGTCTAAAAAAAGCTCCCCAAAAGATTCTGGTTCAGAAATGCTGTCTATGGGCGTATCGCCGTTTTCTTGGAGTGATATTACCTGGATCAAGGAGCAGTGGGGTGGACCTTTAATCGTGAAGGGAATTCTTTCAGGCAGAGATGCGCAATTAGCAATTGATTCCGGGGCAGAGGCCGTAGTGGTATCGAACCATGGTGGTCGTCAATTAGAGGGATCACCCGCCACGATTTCGGTTCTTTCCGAAGTTGTTAGCTCAGTTGAGGGGAGATGCGAAGTTTTTGTTGACGGAGGCATCAGGCGAGGGTCTCATGTTGTAAAGGCATTATCGTTGGGCGCCAAGGCTGTTTTGATCGGAAGGCCTTATCTGTATGGTTTGGCAGTCTCAGGGCAAGTCGGTGTTGAACGAGTACTTAAATGCTTCAGATCGGAAGTTATTCGGACAATGACGCTACTTGGCTGTCCTGACGTAAATATGCTTGATTCAACCTGGCTGCAAGGATAACTAATCCCCGATGCCTCAAGCATTTTAGGTTCTGCCTCAATATCAACCAGATCATGTTCTAAAATCATTGAATGTCAAAGGTGAGGGCTGTCGAGTACCTGAACGAGCGAAAGCTAATTAAGAAGGACTATGTAGCACTTGCCTTCATAGTTATTGCCTATCTTTTATTTCTGAGATATGGATTTCGCCACTCTGGGGCTGCCCAAGAAGAAGGGGAGATACTTTCCGAGGCATATCTGGCAAGTCATGGCTTGATGATGTACAGGGACTTCAATAATATGTATGGCCCTCTTGGGATTTGGGACGTCGCCTTTATTTTCAAGTTATTTGGAAGTTCAATATATGTAGAGAGAGCAATCGGAGCGATATATGAAATCACTACAATTATTGCTGCGTTTCGAATTGGCGCCATTAAATCAACTGTCTTCGGAGTAGCCGCGTCTATTCCGTTTCTATTATTCTTTGTGTCCGGTGCCGACGGAGGACTATATGCATGGCCTTGGTATTTGGCCTTAAGTCTTTCACTTTGGGCAATATTTTGTTTGCATAAGAATTTAGCCGTTAAAGATGGTGCGATCAAATGGGGAATTATTGGCGCGGTATTAATTTCACTTGCGATCCTTACGAGGTTTGATTTTGCAATTGCGCTTATTCCAATTGCAGTCATATATTTAATTCCGCTTAACAAAGGGAAAAGACTATCCGCATTTCTGGGCTTGCTTTTAGCCCCAGTGGGGTACCTTATTCAGGCTATTTTATCCGGATTTTCAGCCACGTTTTATTATCTTTTTGTCAATCCCCAGCACGAACTGAGTGGAAACTATCTCCCTCTTCCACCGCCAACAGGAGAGTTGGCAGCATACTTTGATCGTGAGTCGACTACCATTCACCGTGTCACTTGGAGCTTTCCGAGCCCATCGCTTGCCCTGCAGTTGAATCTCATTTTCTGGGCGGGCATTGTTTTCTTTGGACTTGGACTGGCTGTAATCATTCTGAGAGTTCTGAAGGATCGTGACAAAAAGCCCTATGTGCTGATTGCCATAATGGTATTTGAGCTTGGCACAGCTCCTGCGTCTCTTCAAAGACCCGACTCCAGCCATCTAATGCAATTCTTTTTAACTGCAGCTTTATTTGTAGTCCTAGGAGCTGCATATATTGCGGACGGAAGAAGTCTGTTCACATTATTGAAACTTGCAGCTGGAATATGCAGTTTGGTTTTAATGTGTTTTCTGATACCTGCCTACACTATTGCTCCAACTATATATTCGTATCAAGCTTCAGTGGATTCAAACGAATTTAGGACTTATGAAGTTACAAATCTTGGTCATCAGTTTTTCTTCGGCGATGTTGTTAGCCAGGAGTACGCAAATGAAACACTTAAGTTCGTTGATTCAATCGCATCGAAAAACTCCTCGTTAGTCGTGGCTATAACAAATCTACAACTATCGCCCTACAATGATTCATATCTTTACTACATGCTTCCGCAGCTGTATCCTGGTACCAAGTATTTAATTTTCTATCCAGACATCAGCTTAAATGATGGGAAAAAGTTTGCTTCCGAGTTGGCAAAGGCAAATATTCTAATTCTCAGCTCAAAGTATTGGAATTGGGTCGAGCCTAATTCGTCGGTTACTCCTGGATCCTTAGAACCCGGGAAAGTAGTTAGTAGTAAGTACTGCCAGGTTGCGCAATTTCACTATTTCGAGGTGTTGGTCAACAAATCTGATCCCCCCCATGGCATTTCTAAGAGTAAATTGGATACATGTCCGTGACCGATATAGAGCAAAGTTCTAATTTGGAGGAAAAGGTTGAAAATAAAAACTCGCGCTCTCGAGTGAGTCTATTTTGGATTTTGACAGCTGTTATAACTTTGGCAAGTCTTGCTTGGAGAATTTTTTATGTAATACATTGGAACTGGAATCAGCCACTTCAGGGAGATGCCTTCTACTTTCACTGGCAGCCCTGGATGATCGCCCACGGTTTGGGATTTTCCGACCCCTATGTTTATTTTGGGATGCAACACGGAGTAAATATTCCATCCAGTTTTTACACTTCTTCAACTCATCAACTAGTGCCAAGCGCTCACCACCCACCTCTTCTATGCATAATTTTGGCAGCAGGAGACTTGCTCACTTTGCAAAGTTTTGGAACTCAGCTTTTAATTCTTTGCTTTTTTGGCGCCGCAACAGTTACGCTTTGCTCAATTCTCGGTCGAATGCTGGGTGGTGAGCGCGTTGGTGTGTTAGCCGCTCTGATTGCGACAATTTATCCTGGAATGTGGATCTATGATGGCCAGCTTTTGGCTGAACAGCTCGCACAATTCACAGTAGCGCTACTTTTAATTCAGCTAGTGCTTTTTTGGCGAAATAGAAGTATGAAAAATGCAATCCTTACGGGAGTCTTTGTCGCACTGGCTGCTTTAACTCGTGCTGAACTTCTCATGTTTATACTTGCGCCTTTTCTACTGGCAGTCTTTTCAATGAAGCAAGATAGTATTAAAAAGAAAGTTCGTGTTGTTGGCATTGCTACAGCTGCTACAGTTCTGGTTTTATCACCTTGGGTGATTAGGAATTTGGTTGTTTTTCAATATCCAGAGATTATTGCGACGGATCTTGGAGCTACAGTAGAGGCCGCAAACTGCGCAGCTTCTTACGACGGGACAGCTCAGGGTTATGAGGTCTGGAACTGTGTAGGACTATCTATTCAGTGGCATGATGAGTCCTATTATGACCACGTCCATCTAGTGGCCGGGCTTAATTACATTGATGCCCATAAGGGTCAAGCCGCAATTATGGCTGCAGCTAGAGTAGGCAGGTTACTTTACTTATTTAAGCCTCACCAGCAGGCCACCTTCATTTTGAACTTTATCGACGGTTGGCCCCAATTCGCCGACACTGCACTTTGGTACAGTTCGTATCCAGTTGAGATTCTGGGTATTGTTGGACTGATTATTTTGAAAAAGAAGAGAATACCAATTTCGCCCTACATATTAACTTTTGTAATAGTACTTACGGCAACGATAATTGCCTTCGGCGATATTAGATTCAGAGCGGTTGGGGAAGTACCCCTTACGGTTTTGGCGGCCGTGGCACTTGATTGGTTTATTAAGGCAGGAGTGGGCAAGTTCAAAAGGATTGCGACACCTGGATCAAAGCCTAGTGAGATCGAAGAGATAACCGAAGAAGATGCGGCAATAGTGTAAATATTACATTCCCAGGTGGATATATTGCTAAAATAATCTTGGCTTAGGCAATTTTAAGAAGAATTTGATGGGTTATGGTCCATATTTGGTATTGTTGCTGGTAGAGTGACCTGGAGTAGCAGCTGTGGAGCTATTGGCCAGTCCCATTGAAATAGTTACCACGGTTAACTATTGTCAGTGAAAAAGGAGTTAAGAAATATTTTGGAGTTATGTCTGGCTGGCGTATCCCCATAATGTTGGAGCGGAACGTATAATTAGACTACAGAAGTCCGAGTAGAAGAATTGGCATGATTTTCGATATTATTAAGTTAGAAAAAGTAAGTAAACCGAGAAATAAATTTGGAATTCTTGTAGTTGCTGTAGTAGTTGCTATATCGCTAAGTGCTTGTAGTCACGTGAGTCAGACGGTGGCACTTGCTAAAACAACGCTGTATGTTGCAGATCCCGGTGAAAACACCATATATCCTGTAAGCGTTATTACCAAATCTGTCGCAGCTTCGATCTCTGTTGGCAAAAATCCTTCGCAGCTGTTGCCTACCCCGCAAGGGATTTCAGTGTATGCCGTAACTGGTGGATCTGAAACAATCTCCCGGTTCGATCCATTATCAATCAATCCACAAACTCCAATTAAAACTGGAGTAGATGCGTTTGCAATGGCCATTTCACCGCACAACAACGGGTGGTATGGATATCTAATATCGCGAAACTCGGGAGTGCTAACCACAGTTGATCTACTCACCGACAAAGTAACCACGAATTTTGTAGTTGGAATCGACCCAACGGCAATTGCAATTTCAAATTCGGGTTTACTTGCTTTGGTAACCGATGGTGCTACGAATACTCTAAATGTAATCGATTTAATTTCCAAAACAATAAAACTGAAAATCCAGTTACCCGGTAAACCTACGGGCGTAATCGTTGCCCCTACTGGGTTTAATGCCTATGTGACTATTGGCAGTCTGAACGAAGTGCTTCCAATAGATATGGAGAAATTTACCTTGGGGGCGCCGATACATGTAGGGAACGATCCGACTTCGATCATGCTGGATGCGGCTTCAGAGCGCGCTTATGTTGTGTGTTCAGGACTTAATGCAGTTACACCAATTAATTTGGCTACCGAGCTTCCGTTTCCTTCTTATATTATGGGATCTTTAATCGGTGGTATTACAGTTTCTGCTGACGGAACCACGGTGTTTGTTTCAGAGCCATTACAGCATAGAGTGGTACTTCTAAATGCCATAACTGGAAGCGTAGATACAACTATTCCTCTTGACTTTGCCCCTGGTGCACTAATTCTTGTGCAGTAAAAAGTCTGGTTATAACGTGCAACGCTAAAGAATTGATCTTTAGCGTGATCTATATCTGAATTTAAACACTGCCTTTAGCGCCAGAAGCCCGTCAATTGGTTTAATTTTTTTCCCTTCACTTACCGTTCTTGCCCTGTATGAAATAGGAACTTCAACGATAGGAATATGTTTCTTTAGCACCTTTGCGGTAAGCTCTGGTTCCACTTGGAAGTCATCAGATTCAATTACGATTCCATCTAAAGCCTCCACCGTAAAGAGTTTCATGCATGTTTCCATATCGGTCATTGGTGATTTGAACAGAATTGTTGTCAGCCAGGTAAGTACTTTATTGGCAACTTTGGCTTCAAGTTTCATATTTACTGAAGTTCCTAGGAAACGACTTCCATATACCACTTGGGCTTCTTTGGCAAGAATCGGTTCTAAAACTAATCCCCAGTCATTTGGATCATATTCAAGGTCGGCATCGTGTATCAGCACATAACTGCCAGATACATGTTTCAGCCCTTCCCTAATAGCAGCGCCTTTTCCTTGATTTGATACTAGGGAAATAACTTTTAAATTATCCTCACCTCTCCCATTTAGTATTTCTACGCTCTTGTCTTTTGAACCATCGTTTACTGCGATTACCTCGAAATTCAGGGGCAATTTCACTGCGAATATATTGTCTAATACTTCATTTAATGTGGACTGCTCGTTATACACAGGCATGATGACTGATAGCAGCTGAGATGTATTCACTATTTGGACCTATTGTTTTCTAAGTAAGTTCTTACAAATATTAAATTAGTTCATTCAACAACCGAAACACCAATTTCAGACAAATTTAGTCAACAGGCTGAAAATGTGCTAGTTCAACCTGACATTTTGGAACCAATAATTACCTTTTAGGCAAATTCATCTGCACCGAGTTCGAAGCGTTATTATTACATTCGAAGTGTATAATTGAAGCTACTTTATACAAATAATTTCTCCGGCGACTACCAAATAGTAGCCTGAAGGATCCTCTTTCCATCTCTTCCAGCCATTACTCACCCTAATTAGAGTTTCTTCCGAGTAACCCCTCTCTAGGGCCTGATCGAAAAAAGATGAATACAGCACTCTATCTGCCCATAATGAACCCCAAAAGTCCCGGTCTTCCGGTGTTGCAAAGCACCAGCACGAACCACTTGGACGAATATCTTTAAATCCGGCCGATCTAGCCCAAGCTAAAAGTCTTCTTCCTGCATCTGGCTCGCCACCGTTTTCCCTGGCAATGCTTTGGTAAATCTGCATCCATTCATCCATCTCGCTGATTTCTGGATACCAGGTTGCGCCGTGGTAGTCGCTATCTCTAGCAGCCACAACTCCGCCAGCACTACATTTTTGTGCCATTGACTCAAGGGCTTTTACCGGGTCTTTTACATGCTGAAGGACTTGGTGGGCATGAACTACATCAAATAGTTCTGGAAAACTAGAATCAGGGAAAGTTTCCCTAGTTAGTTCGTAGAGGTTTGCCCGGAGAAAATGAGCGTTTTCTATCTTTCTCTTTCTGCACTCATCTCTAGCCTGGTCAATGACTTCGGTGGATGAGTCAATACCTACAACCATCCCCGGATTCACTATTTCAGCAAAATCGAGCGTTATTGTTCCAGGCCCACAACCCACATCCAATATGTTCATTCCACTTTTTAGGTACTTAAGCAAGTATCCCGCAGAATTTTCGGCAGTTCGCCACTTATGCGACCTAAGTACACTTTCGTGGTGCCCATGGGTGTACCTATTCGACAGAGTATTTTCCATAAATCTGCTCTTCTCTAAAACGCTATCTTTACATTTTATCGTCTAAAAAATGCTCCTCAGATTTTCAGATCTTCCAGTGGGGTGGGATTGTCTAAAACTAGGATACATTGGTTTCCGAAAACTTTGTTATGAAAGGCATTTTACTGGCAGTATCTAAAAGACTCATTTTTAGAAGAACTTTCAATTTATCTTCACCGCTGCAGGAGCTGTGATCTTATTGTCGTGTTCTTCGCCTCACTCTTCAATTACATTACAGAACGGGTCGAAGTCAACGACTGCTTCATCTGTGGCGCCAGTATCGCTCGTCGCTCAGCTTCCAGATGGAGGAAAAAATCTTGCATCTTTAACTAATTACTCTTATACAAACGAAATTAACGGTGTAGTGGCTTTTCAAGGAGAGGTACATTCTCCAACAGATTGGGAGATTACGTCTCCTGCGACAATACTTTATGCAAACACCACTTCTTATACGAAGCTTGGAAATACTTGGCACCCAGCGAAAGCTAATTCTGACGCATACGAGCAAGCTTCATGTGAAGGCACTGTCGAGACGTTTTTAGGCTTGTCAAAGGTCTACGGAGCCTCAATCCCTAAGGCGGGTTCATGCTCTCAAGCTGGGCAAAGTGGTCATATTTATGTTTTTGAGTCAAACTCTAGTGCACCTATACATGCCTTAGCCTCTGCCTGTATATCTGGTTCATCTGGCTCTCTTCTAAGCTAAGCCTTGGGTGTCTCATCGCCGTATCTGTCGAGTGGAAGCCGTTCAATGACAGATTCATTCACAATAAATTCGATAGGTAACATTCCAGAGATATCACCGCCTCCAAACTTGGGATAGCTTTTAATTAGGCTACCTGGGATTAAAATCCATATCATATGGAGGGTTATCTGGAATCTTTCAGACCAGGAAACCTTTTCCGTAACGCTCATGATACCGATTGGCCTCGATAACCAGGAGGTCGAAGCTCGTGTAAAAATCTTCCCAGTTTTCTCCCTGGAGGGCAGTTCTTATTGGAGTAATGAATTTATCGAGAAAATCCAGCATGTCATTGTCGTATTTAGGTCTAACGAAACTTGACATTTTCAGCAACTTGACGGCTTCTGCTAGCTGGAATTTTGCAAGAGGGGTATTTTTATACTTTCCCGCCCACCAGCATTTTGACATTCTCCCGGAAATCTCAACCATCAGCCTCGCCATCCCTGGCTGGAGGCTACCCAATTCGTCTAGGCTCATAGTCCTTTTTCCATTCGAAACCAAGTGATTATGGTCTACATGGGGATTCCCTGTAGACATCTCTCGATCAGAGTTGGTAAAATCAATATCGCACATTCAAAGAGACCCTCTTTCTATGCTAAGTAGCACTAAACTTAATTAACGATCAAACTTGCCCCAAAATGCTAACCTAAAAATAAGAAAACATAGTCACACCAGGAGTAAATAGAAAATAATGCGTGCAAAGGGAGAAAGCACCCCGCCTGGGAATAGAAGAACCCGTAGAAAGACGCGTGTTGAACAGGCTTCAGACATTGGAGATGTTCTGCGCGCCAAAAGGGAGCGTCTAGAGCTTGACGTGATTGATGTAAGTAAACAGCTGAACATTACAGCTGCGCAGATTGCTGCTTTGGAGGCAGGGCAGTTGGATGCTTTCCCAAGCCAGATGGCCACACTCACTGCACTACGGCATTACGCTAATGCGCTGAAGCTAGATGGGGATTCGCTCGCAATTATACTAATGGAGAGCTGGGCTGACAATGGTGGGAGTCCAGAGACCCAAGGGCACTTTGTCTCTGGATCTGAAGTTACCTCCGCCATGTCCCCCCGGGATCTTCAGAACGAATTAGACGCGAACTCTACAGGCATTTCCACAAGTGTGCCCACACGGAGTAATGCTCAAAAATCAACACCTGCTGCCATTATGACTACGGCCGAGATTCCGATTGTCTCGCCCGGAGGTTATTCTCGTGACACTAAGTCAAAGAGGCAAGGCAGTTCAGCTAAGCGATATACCACGCAGAATTCGAGGAGGCCAACAACGCCTACCGGAATTATCGTTACTTTCTGGGCGACTATTCTTCTGGCAGTTGTGGGGCTAGTAGGACTTGAGTTAGAACATACTCATCCAAGTTGGTTCCAATCAATTCATGCTTCAACAACAGTGCCAACCACTCCTCCGGTAACTGCTCCACCGACCTCTTCCTCACAGACTTCACTTTTACAGCCTGGTACATCAACTGCCACTGGAGCTTCCTATACGGTCTCAGTGTCAACATTTTCTATAACAGTTTCCGCTTCAAAACAATGCTACGTGCTTGTAACCAATACGTCTAACGGATCGATTTTGTTTGAGGGAACTCTCTATTCTGGAGATTCGCAGCATTTTGCCAACTTGTCCCAAGTATCAGTTAATCTAGGATCTGCCTCAGGAACCTTGCAGATATTTAATGGAAATACATCCCTAGGAAGCCTTACTCCCACCGTTGCTCCATACCAATATCAAATATCTGGCAGTTAATCAAATCTCTGGCGTCACCTTGTCTGGTTGTTACCGCCTTTGCCAAAATGCCAGCCAAAGTATGAAGATAATTTTCTAAGCAAAAGTATTGTTGGATTAGGACTCGACTCCCTATTTCGCTAACCCACTTGATGCAATGTAGTATTTTCATCTCTATGCCTATAGGAACATTTGCCGCCATCTTCCTCTAAAGGTAAAATTGGCCCTTCAACCACTCCAATGCAGCTCCCAAAAGAATCCTTCACGGTGGCATTTTGACGTGATGCACGTATATTTGTTCATAGATGTTCATATTCATTTGAACATCTGAGTGTGATGCAAGGCAATATAATTAGAGATGCACATTTTTCTGCCAAGGCAGGTTTGCTTTAAATGATCCTTTGCTACGTCTACATTTGAATCGTGAATATGATAGATAATCAAATTTCAGTCGAAAATGGTGTGGAACGTCAAGACAAAAAGACTTCGACGCGTAGGAGACAATATAGACTTTTCGGCATAATACTGGCAATTACGCTTGTTCCTTTAGTTACGGCGCTAATTAGCAATTTGAATTTCGGCTGGATGCCATTAGGCGATAATGCAGCCATTTCTTGGCGTGCGATGGAAGTTTTCACTTCTCATCCTCCATTACTCGGACAGCTTACGCTAGCAACTACCAATAATACTCTCGTGTTTGATCTTGGGCCGTTGGAATATTTTATGTTATCCCCCTTCATATTAGTATTTGGCACTAATGGGGGACTAATTGGTGCGTTTTTTTGGGCAACTTTAAGCACTTCGATTTCCATTTTTATTGCGTGGAAGCTTTTTGGCAAAGCCGGATTAATTGGAGCCGGAATCTCTTTGTCACTTCTATTTATTATGCTTCCTCCAATAGTTTTAAATAGCATCTGGAATCCGTATTTTGGGCTATTTTTCTTTGCGCTATGCATCCTAAGCTCAGTTGCTGCGGCATTGGAAGCAAGTCCCTGGTTCATAGTATCTATATTTTCAGGATCCATTGCAATGCAGTCACATCTAATATACTTTTTGCCGGTTCTATTTGTAGTTGCCTCAACTTTCGGACTGCTCTTATATCGTGACAAATCATTTCGGCGTAGTAATTGGATTCAGCAGGGATTAATACCAGCAGGAATATGCTGGGTGCTTCCTTTATTTCAACAATTCTTTGGAGCCGGTGGCAATCTTTCAAACCTAGTTGGTTCTTTAAAGGGCCAATCTACCTTTGGAATGGTCAATGCAATCAAAATGGGAAGCTATCTTTTGGTTTCCCCTCCGGAATTTCATGCTGGCGGACCTTTTCTGTTCAACCCATCTTCAATGGGAGGAGCAGATGTAATAATTGCATTCATTTTGCTAGTAGCCCTATTTTCGGCAAGTATGATCTTGCGAAGTAAATTCGGAAACTGGCTAGTATTTTTAAATGTTGCGTTATGGATTTCCTTTTTTAGTGCAGTTTTTGAAATTTCTAAGGTTTCTGCAAATCTAGAATTGTCTTTCACTTATGAAGCCAATATTTTTATTGTGTTAAAACTACTGTTTTGGGCAATTTTAATTTTTACTTTGGGAATTGTCCTGTTAGATAAAATGAGTGATATCCTTCCACGTTTCGTTAAGAAATTTAAGATATTTATAATCTCGGCATCATTTTTAGTACTGCTAGTCTTATCCACGGTTTCTGCGGTAGCCGTTTCAGAAGGTGGAATTAATAATGCCGAATTAAGTTCGGATTACCAGCAAATGCCGCAACTTAGATATGCAACAGACGACGTTTTAGCCAACTACCATCCCCAGAGCGTCCAAGTAGATATTAACTTTGTGGATGGTAATGACCTTTCCATGGACTTTGGGCTCGCTTATGCGCTGAATACTCATGGATGGCATGCAACTGTTCCAGGAATATTTGGCCAGAGTATTGGTTCATCTGCAAAGTATAAAACTGGCACTCCTGATTTGTTTATTACGGATAGTTCAAGCTCTATTTCAATATGTATTCTCAAGGCAGAGTCGAACTCAGGACAATTTCTTAGGCCTGGGAATTGTAAAAACTATAAGTTATAAATGCAACTGCAATTTTAAAATTGGTGAACTCTATTGCGAGACGGCACATCTAAAGATGAATTCTGTGTTTCATCTTTGTTCAGGTGAAGCTTACGCACTCACCTTTTCGATAGTTTTGACTCTACTGCTGATATGTCCTTTGGCTATTTTCATGAACTATTTAAGGTCACACTTTCATTGATGGGAGATTGGGCGTGGATCTATCGAAAAATATCGGAATCACTAGATGAGACATTGAACGTGACACGTTGGATCTGAGATCTAGCTACTAACTACTCGATAATTTGATGGGTGGCACCGTTGATGGGGTTCCCGAAAAGATCTCATGGTGGAGGTAGTGATGCATTCCAATGGTATTTAATTTAGGAAATAGCCACTGAACAATCATGTCGCTTCCTTGCTCGGTGAAGTGTACTCCGTCACTTGTCCTTATTTGGACTCCATTCATTGATTGGGTGAAGTTCCCTCCAGGGGATACGAATCTGTTTAGATCGATAACTGTAGCGACACCATGGCTTTGTGCCGCAACATGTTTTAAAATAGTATTGAAGTCGTTTATTCGAGTTTTTGAATCATAGGGCCATGGACTTCCATTCAATTGTGGCGATTCACTCAAGTAAGGCTCGGTGAGTAGCACGACTGGTATATTCCCATCGTGAAGAATTGAGATAGCAGTTTGTAGAGCAGTGACTAGACGTGCATCGAAGTCCTTTTCGCCAATGTGCTCCCAACCGGTTCCAAAGTTTCGATCTAGATCCTCCCAGCGACCAACCAAGAGTACAGAGACATCGGGCTTAGTTAGTGAAACATCTTGGGCATATTTTGTTTTCCACTCGCTGCAGCTAGTGCCGCCACCCGACTGAGGCTGAATGTGCCCCTGGAAGTTGATAAGACCACTATTAAGCACGCCGCAACCAAACATTCCTGAGTCTGACAGGCTGTCACCGAGGCGGAGTGCCACTCCGTTCGGGAGTATGCCCAGCGATAAAGCAATTGAGTCTCCTTCAAGCAATATGCGCAATGGATTAGCTTGCATTGACGCAGAGGCCGAAGGACTTTCAAAAAATGTCTGACCTCCAACTGGAATATCTCCTACCAGAATTGCTCCGAGGCTAACACTGATAATCGCAATTGGAGTGAAGATAAAGGCACTCTTATTTTTGAAATGAACTCCACGTCGAATGGGTTGTTCGATAAAGCGGTAGGAAATAACCGCCAGCGTAAGACCAACGAGAATTCTAACTCCAAAGAGTGGTAGGCCACTAACTCCAACTCTTGCCGAAGTCAACCATTGGTCAACCGGAAACTGCCACAAATACCAGCCATAGGAGATCTCTCCAGCTAGTCGCAATGGCAACACAGACAAGCATTTACTAATAATTCCCGCCGGAGCTACCACAATCGCGGCAATAATTAGTGCCACTAGGAAGTCAAAGCTCGTGAAGCCACCCTTGAAGATCCACCCCGGTGGTCCCGACGCTTGAGAAGCAATTAAGAGGGCGAAAAGGATCGCAAGTACACCTACTAATGGCACTATTGAGCGCTTAGCAACTCTCGATTCACTTGGTGGCCATTTAGCAAGGATCACAGCCAAAGCACAGCCAAATAATAAGGACTGAGACCTAGTATCGGTGCCATAGTAGGCGTGGTCAATGCCGAGCCCATTGTTGTAAACAGATGCCATCAAAAGAGCCGAGGCAAATATCCCCGATGCGCAAAAAAGCAGCAACAAATTTAATGATCTACGTATCCACCATAAAATACTGATAACTAGAGGCCACAAAAGGTAGAACTGCTCCTCAATGGCGAGAGACCAAGTGTGTTGTAGCGGTGACACAGCAGAGTGAGCACCAAAATATCCCGTATGAATTGCAATAAAGTACCAGTTTGCGGAGTAGAAAAGTGCGGAAAGCGCATCGCCACGGGCTGTAGTATGTGAATCCGAAGCCCCTAGAAATGCATTTACTAGCAAAAATACGGCAATTAAAACCAATAGCGCTGGGAGTAACCTTCGGGCTCGACGAGACCAAAATTTTCCAAAGTTTACTGATTTCTTTGTGATGAGGTCAGACAGTAAAAGCGATGTAATTAAGTATCCCGAGAGTACAAAAAATCCCTCGACTCCTAGGTACATGCCGCCACTTCCAGCTATGCCGCCGTGGTAGTAGTTGACTGCTATTACCATAATGCCTCTGATGCCGTCTAGTCCAGGCTTATGACTAAGGTCCAATTTTTGAGTAGGCGGAACTGAGCTTTCTAAATCAGCTTTCGGCAGTTGTTCGCTAGAGATAACATTTTCGTTAATCATTTGCCGAAATGTACCCAACTATCAAAGTTAAAAAAGGCGAGGAACATCAAAAATAGAAGCAACTACAAAAACCTTGGACTTTTACCGTTTGCAACCTACAAATTATTTGGTGCTATTAGTTGCCAATTCAGACATGTATGTTCGTTTGCTCCAAAGTAACTATCCATCATTGAAATTCTAGCTTTCATACTCGCATTCTGCTCAATCATCACAAATTCGACGCTTATAATTTCCACGCTGATATTAAAGGTTTACTTTGACCATAATGTTGAATTATTAATTAATCAACCAAAAGTAATGTGGAGAATTTTTTGCATCTCGACCTCTACTGCCTGCCCTAAAATATCTGCACCACCTGGGGCAATGTGGATTCCATCAGGAGTGCGCACTTGGATTTGATTTCCCTGTGCATCTGACACATACTGCACGAATCCACCTTGTCCGCCAGAGAGAGGGCCATCCGAAGGGATATAAGTAACGTGAGGGATTTTGAGCGCTTGGGTGAAATCAATCTCATTGATCATAGTCATCTCACTCGAAAGTCCTGGGCTTTGCATAGGTGGTTGGCCTACCCACATAACGTAGCGCCCCATCGAAGTCGCTTCCTGCATGAATGCAGCGACCCTCTGTGAGTATGCTTGGACCCAAGCCGGACTTCCTACCTGGAGATCAGGTCCAGAACCCATATAGCTTTGAGGATCATTCGCCCCCATCATCACAACTATCACTTCAGGGTTATAGGTAGAAAGGTCAGAGTTCAGTCTAGCCGGCCAATTGAAATAGTCGGGCCGCGTTAATCCAGTAGATGGTTGTGCATCTACAGTTGTTTGGACAACTCCTGTGGCCGAAAGTTCATTAGCGAGCGCATCCCCTAGATCCACTCCCAGAGAATCTCCGACCACGAGTACCCTGAGAGGCGAAGCTGAGGTCGGTATTGGAACCAGTGGCATTGCCGCTGCCCCAGTGTTAGGCGAAACCTTAATTGAATTTATTCCAAACCATAGATACGGAGAACTGAGTTTTGAAGTGCCTAGTTTCACTTTGGAGGCATGGCCGGCATTTCCAGAAGGTCCTACCGTAAGTGCTTTTGAACATAGAGCACACCCGTTTCTTCCAATAAGGGAATTAATTTGGTTAACAGGATAATTGAGATGCAAATTTCTTGATAATTGGGCCAGTGGATTCAGTGCAGCCAATGCAGCGCTTCGCCTAGCTCCCACTGGGGAGACTTGAGCATTATGTTGCATAGTCGGGGCAAACATCGCAAGCCAAACAACAGCTGCAATCAAAATGATCCATAGGGTTCTCCATGGCATTTTGCTTGACTTGCTAGTAGGAATTGATATCCGTTTTAGTTCACTTTCGCTCGAAACCAACTCAACTTGGGTGAGATTATCGAGCTTAATGCCGTTTGCATTAAGCGCCGGATTGTCAGAAGTTGAAATGTTAATAGTCAAGCGTCAAAACCTGTAGTAGATGAATGGAGCCACACCCGGGGGACCGAGTGTTGTAATCAATGTTAGTGCACAACCTGCAAGAAGTCCCTGCGTAACAAGTCTCTGTTTTCCGTAGGCTTCTTGGACCCGCTTGGCCCAGCCTCTTGGAAGCTGTTGGATAGCCACCGCTGCCACGATCAGGGCCGCAATTTTGAATGAAAAGAGAGGTGCTGGGCCAAATTTTGTAAATAGGGCTTTTAGAAGTGTAAATGCATCTCCAATCGAGTTGGCCCTGAAGAATACCCATGCTAAACACACAATGTGGAACGTTACAACTCTTCCGATAATCTGACTTCTCAACGTGCTTGCTTTGGGCGCAATACCTTTTTCTTGGCGGCGCGACATGCGTAGATGGGCTACGGCTTGCCCGAGTCCGTGAATAAGACCCCAAGTGACAAAAGTCCAGGCAGCACCGTGCCAAAGGCCCCCAACTATCATGGTAATCAGCACATTCCTGGCAGTTTTCCACTTGGATCCTTTGTTGCCACCAAGTGGGATGTAGAGGTAATCCCTAAGCCATCTCGATAAAGTCATATTCCATCTTCTCCAAAAATCTTGGAGTGAAGCAGCACCATAGGGAGAGTCAAAGTTTTGTGGAAACTTAATGCCTAAAAGTAGAGCTATGCCTATAGCCATATCGGTATAGCCCGAAAAGTCAGCCCAAATCTGCACCGCGTAGCCATAGATTGCAAAGAGAACTTCTAATGAGGTATGACTTCCTGGAGTTGAAAATACCGGATCGACTATTGCAGAGGAAACAGCTGAAGCGATAACTACCTTCTTAAATAGTCCGCTAAAAATCATCCAGAAAGCTCTTCCGATATCAATATTTGCTGGGCTATGAGTAATTCGAAGTTGTGGGAGCAACTCGGCGCCTCTGACAATTGGCCCAGCAACTAAGTGAGGGAAAAAACTCAGATAGCAGGCCACATCGAGTGGCTTTGCCAGTGGGAGGTCTTGCCTATAGACATCAACCAAGTAACTAACTGCCATAAAAGTGAAAAAAGATATGCCAACAGGAAGGGTGACAGAAAGTAGCGGTATAATTCCGGAGGGTGCTCCTATTTTGTGCAATGTGTTATCAATATTGGAGATAAAAAAACCGTAATACTTAAACCAAGCGAGCAAAGAAAGGGCTAAGAAAACAGATATTGCCATTGCAAATCTTCTCTTAACTGGGCTTTCCTGGCGATCAATTACTTGGGCTCCAAAAATAGCTATCAGTGTGGTGGCTGCTAAAAGAAATATGAAATGCCAGTCCCACCAGCCATAAAAAACATAACTGGCGACTATCATTGCCACTTTCCAGGGTATGGGTCGGCGCGAAAGAGCCCAACCGCATACAAAGGTAATAGCAAAAAAGATGGCGAAATCAGTTGTTGGGAAAAGCAATTACTAACCGCTTGAGCTACTGAGCACGAAGTGCTCTTTCTTAAATTGTAGCGCTTTTTCCTGCTTTGATTTACCCAAATAAATTAAGGAGTTATAGTCATCCTTATTATTTTGTGAGTTACTAGGGGAATCCCTGAACCAGTAGGGTCGTAAGGTGGTGCTCCATCTAGGGAAATATGGTTAACCACGTCCATTCCTTCAGTGACACGCCCAAAAGCTGTGTATGCCGGGGGCAGAGAAACTCCTGAAGGTCCGGTGACTATAAAGAACTGACTGCCCCCTGAGTTTGGTCTTCCAGTATTGGCCATGGCAAGGGTGCCAATTTCATACGGATTTGGCCAAGTGGGAAACTCATCCGGAATGTTATATCCAGGTCCACCCCGCCCTGTTCCAGTAGGGTCACCACCTTGAACCATGAAGCCTTGGATGACGCGGTGAAAAGGTGCTTCTTCATAGTAGCTTTGATTTGAAAGAAAAACAAAATTATTGACTGTTTGCAAAGCCCTTTTTGCATCTAGCTCAATTGTTATTGATCCAACGTCTGTCTCCATTACTGCTTGGTAAATGGTAGTTGGACTTATTTGCATTTCAGGCATGGAAGAAAACTGAAGGCTGGGACTCACTTAAACTCCTCGATATTGGATTAGGAGACTAATTCTCCTTCTCTAACTTAGCGTGGTATTTGTCCTGCATGTGAACTCCTTGAGATTTCATCTTGCCAAGAACGATAGGAATAAGTTTTGGGAACTCTCCCGAGAGCCTCCCGGCCACAGCTCTTACAAGGGGAAGTGAGCCAGTTAAGCGACTCTTGTCCACGAGCCCGATTCCAAATTTAGCTACCTCTAGCGGGTCTAAAAGTTTCCCGCCGCTAAAAGGCATCGCTGCTGCCGGGTCATCGACAACTGCTTTTAACATGGGAGTCCAAATGCCGTCTGGACATAGAAGAGAAATAGAAACACCACTTTTAGCTATTTCTGATGCAACGCTATGAGTGTATCCCCTTACGCCAAATTTGGTGGCTGAGTATATTCCAAGGCCTGCAGTCGGGCTCCACGAAGCAAGTGATCCGACATTAAGTATTGCCCCGCTTCCTCGTGGAACCATCACGGAACACGCGGCCCTTGTTCCATGGACAACGCCGAGCAAATTGACTTTAACCACAGCTTCAACTACCTCGTCGGATATTTTGTCGTAGTCTCCAGCACCCAAGAGCCCTGCATTATTGATCCAAATGTCCGGTTTTATATCATTAGCTAGCTCAAAGCAGGCTTTTGCATTAGTAACGTCAAGTTTTTCAGAAACGACATTCTCACCGACATGACTAATATCAGCGCCTACAACCTCCACACCTCTAGATGCCAGCACCTTGCAAAAGGCCTGGCCAAGCCCACCAGATGCGCCGGTTACTACTGCTTTAGCCCCTAGTTTGATAGGAGAGTCAGCGCTAGTTCGATTAAATAAAGATGATATATCCATGATTCACACTTTAGGTTTAAAGCGTTTTGTTGTCACATTGAAACTGATAATTTCTTGTTAAATTACAAGCTATGCAGATTTTGGAACTGGCCATGAGATACTAAATTTCGCCCCTCCTAGATCAGAAGTAGAGATGGACTTTGATCCGTGAGTGGCCTGGATAATGACCTCATCATGGCGAGTCCTAATCCAGAACCACTGGGCTCCTTGCTCGCTCGCACAAATCTGTCAAATATCGCCTGCCTCTCTTCAATTGGAATTCCCGGTCCAGAATCCTCAACGGTGAGGTTTACTCTATTGGAGAGTAAAGTAGTGGATACCCTGACTTGACCAGACGAAGGAGTGTATTTAATTGCATTGTCAATGAGCACCCTAGCAAGTTGATCAATCCATTCTGGTGGGCCTTCAATAAGGGTTGTGATATTTGCGGAATCTTCAGAATAGTTCAAAGCAATGCTCTTGGCTTCTGCCAAAACTTTGAATACATCTACAACAGTAGTTACAATATCGGAAAGGTCAATAAGAACATTTTCTGGAATTTCTGCCCTAGGATCACTGTCGACTCGGGCTAACCACAAAAGATTCTCTACTGTTTTCTTAAGCCTCTCTGTTTCACTCTGTACTTTAACGAGTGAACTCCTATATTCGCTGGCATCTCGATCATGAGATAAGGAGAGGTCCACTTCTGCTTCAATGACTGCAATTGGAGTCCGTAATTCATGTGATGCGTCAGCGGTGAAATCGAGCTGCCTTCTCCTGATTCGATCCACTCTCTTTGCGGCACTTCGGCCAATCAAGAAAGCGAGCAAGAAAAACGTCCCTACAAATATTGGTGCGAAAATCTCTTCGGCAAGTTCTAAAGTGTGAAGATTCTTTGAGATTGCATTTGTGGTTGATCCAGCGATTAAGTGACCGCCAGCAAAGTCTTTGCCCACAATCCTGAAATTGATGTGACTTATTGACACAGTTAACGGAGAAGTAGTGTTGATAAGTGAGCTGGGAAGGGTAGGCCAATTTGGAGACAACGCAATTGCAGATTTGGAAGTAGCGGGTATCCACCAAACAACAACTGGGGCTGCATCTAAGTCAATATCGGGAGAGGACAAGTTTTGAGACTTTCCACCTTTTTGTAGAGTAGGTGGTCCATCATAAAAACTGAATCCTTTGGACACGTCGCTTAACTGGCCGTTTAAAGTTCGGTCTAAGTTATTTGTCAAATGCTTCTCGAAAAGCGCATTCCCGATCAATGCAAGTAGAAAGTAAAAAAGCAACGCTGCAACAGTGGCCTCAAGTGCTACCAAAACTACGCTATTTAAAGTTGTCGGGCTTGGCTTGGTCGGCTTATTTCGAATCACGTTCTGACCAGTCGATACCCCACACCACGGACTGTCTCGACTTTTACATCACTAGCCACTAATTTAGAGCGAAGTCTTGCTATGTGAACGTCAATTGTGTTCGAGCCCAATGTGTCTGATTCTTCTGGCCACCCAGCAAGTGCAATGGCTCTTCTTCTAGTTACATTTGGATAGTTTCTTATTAAACATCCGAGAATGGAAAACTCTCTTGGGGGAAGATCGATTCGTTTGCCATGGATTTCAATGGCAACCATGGCGGGGTCATAGGTGAGGGATCCAACTTTCAATATAGGATCTCTGTCACCGCCGGGTCGGCGAAGCAGCGCACGAAGTCTCGCCAGCAGTTCTTCAAAGTGAAACGGCTTTATCAAATAGTCATCTGCACCTTCGTCGAGTGCCAAAACGCGGTCCCGTGGAGCATCTCTGGCGGTTAGGACAAGAATAGGTGTAGCAATTCCCATTTTTCGGACCCATTTCAGTACCTCTAGACCGCTAATGTCGGGAAGTTTCCAATCCAAAATGGCGACTGAGTAAGAATAAAGTTTGAAGTAATCAATTGCCAGAGATCCCTCTTCCACACCGTCGACTACATAGCCAGCTTCGTGAAGTCCCCTTACTAATACTTCCTGTAGACTTTGATCATCTTCGGCAAGCAATAATCGCACTAGTTCATACTTCCATTCACTCATTTAGCTTAAACCCAAACTAAAAAGAGTAATTAGCAAACAATTTAGATCTTAGAAACCTAATCTACCTGGGTGTTTCTTAAAGAATCGAATTCTTAGGAAACTTTAAGGTTCTGTTCATATAGTCGTCAGGTTGGTTCCTTATGCTAACTATATGCCAATCCATATACATCGAGATTCTACTAAAACAGGAGTCGAAAGAAGATCAAGGGCAAGAGACAATGGTCTCGCGAAAATAGCCAGTCTGACTACGGGAGCCGTACTTGGTGCACTGGGTGCAATAGTGGGACTATCAATATATGTGGCGCAGACATTCCCGGGACATGGCTCGCCAACGGTGACTAACCGAAATGTGGCTAGCAATAATGCCCCGACTGCAAATTCAGGCCTAGGTTCCAATACCGGAGTCAGCTCAAACAGCGGTAATTCTGGAACGTCGCTTTCCCCGTCTGGCAATAGCGCAAGTGCCACGAACCAAGCACCTCAAGTGGTGTCAGGTTCGACGATGCCATGAACCATCAAGCAACCTTTAGTTCAACTAAAGAAGCTTCAAAACCGGCCTATGGTTCATTTAAGGCAATTGGAACAAGCGTAGAAGTCCTTTTAACAGAAACTTCATCTGCCCAATACGCCATTGAATTGGTCAGAGAACAGATCGAAGAGTTGGATGAAACCGCCAGTAGATTTCGTTATGACTCTGAATTGATGAAGCTGTGTAGCATAAATGCTTCACCTTCAATAGTCAGTCCACTTCTGTATGAACTTTTGACAGTAGCGATAAGAGGTTGTGAAATTACTGGTGGTGCACTGGATCCCACAGTGGGACGCGCATTGATCCAATCTGGTTACGACAGGGATTTTTCTCTGATTAGAGATTTGAATAATCAGTGTCACCCTAACCACCCTTCAGCCAATTCAGGAAAGTCCGGGAAAAGAATTGGCAACTTTCTAAATTCAGATCGAAGTAGAACCTCCAGTGAGAACCTCGTTCCAGGAATTGCCGCCTTGACTTTGAGCTCCAGGGCAAATTTGGTTTATTTAACTCCGGGTACTTTACTTGACCTTGGAGCTACTGCCAAAGCATATGCCGCGGATAGAGCTTCAAAGGCCATTGTTGATCGTTTCGGAGGCGGAGCATTGGTTTCAATTGGTGGGGATATTTCAATTTCCGGCGAGACTCCACCGGGCGGATTCATAGTAGGTGTTGCAGAGAGATCGGGTGACGTCAAAGGAGCTGATGAAAGTCTTGCAATGACTTCAGGTGGACTTGCGACCAGTGGAACTTTGGCTAGGAGATGGGACACTGCGCAAGGAGAAGCTCACCACATAATAGATCCCTCAACTGGAAAACCGGCACTTTCTCCATATAGGACAGTCTCCGTCCTTGCAGGAAACTGCACGGATGCCAATATTGCCTCTACTGCAGCATTAATCTTCGGAGATAAAGCGCAATCTTGGCTCCAGGAATCAGGTTTATCTGCCAGATTGGTAGATAATTTCGGCCAAGTCACATACGTGAACGATTGGTCAAGGTAATGACTGGCTTACTGGGTGCAACCAGTCCAAGTCCCCTGTGGTATCTGACAAGGGGTTCTGGACTTGTCGCACTACTTCTTCTCACTGGAACTGTAGTGCTTGGGATTCTTGGCTCACTCAGATTTTCAACTCCGGCTTGGCCAAGGTTTGTCCAGCAAGGTCTACATCGGAATCTCTCACTTTTAACTGTTATATTAGTTCCGATCCACGTTATTACATCTGTGGCAGACGGGTTTGTGCCACTAACGATTTTCGATGCTTTTGTGCCTTTTAATGCAAAATACCGACCGATTTGGGTGGGATTGGGTGCTATTGCATTTGATCTCTTGATAGCACTGGTTATAACTAGCCTTTTGCGACACAAAATTGGCCAACCATCTTGGAGATTTGTTCATTGGTTGGCTTATCTGTGTTGGCCGATTGCTCTAATCCATGGGATTGGGACCGGGAGCGATGCCACTGATGCCCTAGTGGTCCTAATCGATGGTATTTGCGTGGTTGCGGTTCTCATATCACTCGGATGGAGACTTTATAGCGGATGGCCAAGAAATGCCGCGCTTCGAACTACGGCTGCATTGGGTGCAGTAGTAGCTACATTGGGAATAGTTATCTTTAGCGTTGTTGGTCCTTTTTCTCCAAATTGGGCAAAAAGAGCAGGCTCAAAAGTGAATGCGGTGGTGGTTAGTTCAAATAAGTCGCCCACTTCGACTACGACAACAAGTCCGTCTAACTCGACTTTGATTTCGACACCATTTAGCGCAAACTTCACTGGGACTGTTTCCACCTCACAGCAAAATTCGCAAGGTTATGTAACAGTATCTATTAAGGGAAGTCTTTCACTTGCAGGATCTCCTATCTTGAGCCTTTCAATAACGGGAATCCCATCTGAAAGTGGTGTAGAGATGGTTTCTTCCTCGGTGACTTTGGGATCTTACAAGGGAATAATAACCAATCTAAGCGGCACACAGGTAATTGCAAAATTAACCGGTTCAAACGGGAACAAAATTCAGATGACGTCGAACTTTCAATTACAACAGAACTCCTCCCAGGCAAGTGGGACCGTTTCAGGTGTAAGCGTTTCAAGGTGAGGACATAATGGACATTAGACCTTCCCAACTACCCAGATTATTACTCGGAGCCACAGAAGATCAAGGCCAAGTATCCCTAGAGGAACATCTTGAGATTTGGGGCCCATTGGTCAAAATCGGGAAAAGCAAAAGAGATGAGTTTCTCAATGTATTAGAAGCAAGTGGCCTAAGAGGTCATGGTGGTGCATGGTTTCCAGTTGCTGCTAAGTGGAGATCTGTTAGACAAAGTACCGGACTTAAATCGGCTGTTGTGGTTGACAACGGATCAGAAGGCGAGCCTGCCAGTGAGAAAGATCGTCTTTTATTATCTAAATATCCGCACCTAGTTTTGGACGGACTCTCACTTGCAACTTCAACGCTTAATGCTTCGAAAGTGTATTTATGCCTTCACGACGATCTGGCCGATGGGCTCGCACGTGAGATAAGAAAAAGACAGAGGCAAAAACTGGGTGATCCAGATATCGAAGTCGTTCCGATAGTAGATACTTACTTAGCAGGAGAGGAGTCAGCACTCGTCAATTACTTAAACGGTGGAGCTCTTGGAGTACCGCTTTTTAAAGGGCAGCATCCGGTCAGGGAACGAGGAGTTAAGTCGAGGCCCACGCTTGTTCAAAATGTAGAGACATTAGCTCATGTTGGCGCAGTGGCAAGACTTGGAGCTCATAATTTCAGGGCCTTGGGAACTAAGACCATGCCGGGAAGCGCACTAATAACGGTGTCCGGGGCGGTTAAATCATCTGGCGTAGTTGAAGTGGCTTTGGGCTCGCCGATTAAAGACGTGTTGGTCAAGGCAGGAGGCGCAACTTCCAACATTGGCGGGATACTCTTAGGCGGTTATGGAGGAAACTGGCTTATGAGCGACAAAAGCTCAGAACTTCCACTTGCTGAAGATATTCTCCACCAGGCTGGCTTGACCATGGGTGCATCAATTATTGGAGTTTTGCCAGAGGGCATCTGCCCACTTGGCGTCACTGGGGCAATCCTAAAATATCTTGTCAATGTCAGGGCTCGTCAGTGCGGCCCGTGTGAGTTTGGCTTGCCCGCACTAAGTAATAGTTTTGATCTGTTAGTTAATGGAGTATCTGGGAAGAATATAGTAGCTGAATTGACGGGATGGTGTGACATGGTTGAAAAACGTGGTGCCTGTCACCACCCAGATGGAGCAGCTCGATTGGTGAGAAGTGCATTACATGTATTTCGCGATGACGTAGGAAGGCACCTAAGGCAAGGAGGGTGTTCTCGCCCATTTGGACCATTCCCATTCGCTTTACCCAAAATAGGTACGATTCAAATAAGACGTAGCGGTTTAGAGGGTGCGGCAATTGATCCGATAATTGCTACCAAAGTTCGACTTAATCAACCACGGTATGTCAGCACGAGGAGATAAATGAGGAAATCATCTTTAAAGCTCCTTGTTGATGAGACTATATGCGATGGCCACGGCATATGTGCCGAATTGGTGCCAGAATGGATTTATCTGGATCCATTTGGATTTCCAATCCTGAGGGAAGGTGAGCTTCCATTTTCTTTAAAGGAACATGCCCTAAGAGCGGTATATGAGTGTCCTAAACTCGCAATAGCTCTTATCGAATCTCCAGGTTGAGTATTGTTGAACTATGGAAGATAACCTAAGCTCTGCGCGGAATCCGAGCCGACCGATGCTCACCGTGGAGCGTAAGGTATTGCAACTATTTTCATTAGTCCGTGAAGGTCTAGCTGGGGCCACTGATGCACTCTTGTCAGAAGATCGCCAAGGAGCCAGGGATGCAATGGCCAGGGAAGCACTAATTGATTCACTTTACACTGATGTCGAACTTTTGGTAATGGAGCGACTTTCTACTTTAGATCTGCCAAGGGAGAGAGTGCATGAGCTCATTGTGATCCTAAGAATGCTTCCTGAGCTGGAGCGATCTGGGGATCTAGCTGAACACATTGCCTGGAGAGCATCAAGAGGGCTCGGATCTGAAATCACCGCAAGGAGTCGGGGTCTGATCCAACGCATGGGTGCAGTGAGCATCTCAATGTGGACTAAATGTAGTGACGCTTTTGTCGAAGGGGTGATTGATGCAGCATCGCTTTTGGATGAAATGGATGATGAGTTAGATGAGCTGCATGTGTCTCTAACAGCGGAGATTATTGGCGGGGGCATGCCAATGACTGTTGCAATTGAACTTGCCATGGTTGGAAGATTTTATGAAAGACTAGGTGATCACGCAGTCAATCTAGCTAAGAGAGTAGGAATGCTCTTGAGTTGGGAATCTCTTGAGCACGGCAGGAATAGCTAGAACTAGTTACTGTTCCTATGAGATATCAAGGGGATTTCCCCATCTCTCAGAGTTAACCACCTCCCCAAGTGGCACTCTTGTTTTCCAATTGGCACGTTCTAAGTCTGGAACTTTTTCCAAATGAGAAACAGGACCCAAGCAAAGCCAGGCCACTGGCCTAACGTGAGTTGGAATATCTAAAAGCGTTTGCAAAAACTCTTCGCGGTAAAAAGAAACCCACCCTAGACCCAAACCTTCAGCAGTGGCAGCTAACCATAGATTCTCAATAGCCAAGCAAACCGAGTACAAACCTGCGTCAGCAATAGCGTGCCTTCCTAGAACGCTCGGGGCACCCCTGGTGGAGTCATAGGTTACAACCACAGAAACCGTTGCATCTAAAATGCCTTCAATTCGTATCCTAGAAAAAGTCTCATTCCTTTCTTCTGTCAGAGAATCAGCAAACGTCTGCCTTTCTGATTGCACGTGTTCCCAAAAACCTTCCTTAGTTTTTGGTGACGTAATTACGATAAAGTTCCAAGGTTGAGAGAGGCCAACAC
>JABEUL010000060.1 GCA_013044465.1 Acidimicrobiales bacterium | reverse complement strand
GGGGCAAGCTATAGGAATGCCGCTTTCTTTTGGCGGTCCATTTTTAGGCCTTTTTGCATGCAAAGAAAGTCACGTCAGAAGACTTCCCGGCAGATTGGTTGGCGAGACCAGAGATAGTTCGAATAAAAAGGCTTACGTAACCACCCTTCGAAGTCGAGAGCAGGATATCAGAAGAGAAAAGGCATCTTCAAATGTCTGCACCAACCAAACACTAATGGCGGTGACCTCTGCCATACAGATGGCCTGGTTGGGAACAAATGGAATAGTAGAAGTTGCAAAGAAGTCAGCCAATGGTGCCCACTATCTAGTGGAGTTACTTACAGAGGTCGGAATATCTCCCATATATGACACCCCATTTCTCTTTGAAGTCGCCCTTGATCTCCCAATAGATCCAGATCTGGTCATAGAACGCATGGCTGAGGAGGGATTTCTGGCAGGAATCACATGTAATAAAGAAATTACCAGGGGCCTCGAGAAAGATGTTCTTACAGTTGCAGTTACCGAAAAGAGAACAAGACAAGAGATTGAATCATTTGTAAATGCACTTGGAAAGGTTATTCAGTGATAAAGGCCGGAGGAAAAGCACTATCTGCACCATTAATGGGGACAGATGAAGAACCAACTATATTTGAACTCTCCAAGAGCGGGAGATCATCGTACTCACTTCGAAATACCCATGTACCACCAAGGGAGCTTTCTGAAATCATCCCCAGAGATTATCTTCGATCAAATCACGTTCAAGTAGCTGAAGTTTCTGAAAGGGATTTGGTGGCCCATTTCACCAGACTCTCACACCGCCAGTACTCAGTCGATCTAGGTGCATACCCTCTTGGATCATGCACTATGAAATACAATCCGAAGATCTGTGATGAGGTCGCTTCCATGAGCGGCCTGGCTAACGTCCATCCGGGCACACCTTCGAAATATATCCAGGGATGGCTAGAGCTATTGGTTGATCTGGAGCGTTCATTAATTGAGATAACCGGCATGGCAGGTGCCACTTTACAACCTGCAGCCGGAGCAGCTGGAGAGCTTACAGGTTTACTTTTGATGCGTGCATATCACAGTGCCAACGGGGAAAATAGAACGAAAATTATCATTCCTGATACCGCTCATGGGACTAACCCGGCTTCGGTGACACTTGGTGGCTATGAAGTAGTTACGGTGGGTTCAAACGAAAGAGGATTAGTCGACAAGGTGGCACTTGCTAAAGTTCTAGATTCACAAGTTGCCGGCATTATGTTGACAAATCCAAATACACTTGGACTTTTTGAGGAAGAAATTGTAGAAATTGCTCAGATGATCCATGGCGTAGGGGGGCTTTTATACTATGACGGAGCTAATCTAAACGCGATACTGGGAATCGTAAGGCCTGGTGATATGGGTTTTGATGTGGTGCATCTCAACTTGCACAAGACTTTTGCAACTCCCCATGGCGGTGGTGGCCCAGGTGCGGGCCCAGTGGCGGTATCTAAACGTTTGCTTCCATTCTTGCCAGGTCCAAGACCCATTGAGATCTCTCCTGGGAACTTTGGTTGGCAAACACCGGAAAAATCTATCGGGAGAATACACTCGTGGCACGGCAATGCTTTGGTATTGGCAAGAGCTTATGCATACATAGCCTTCCACGGAAGTGACGGATTAAAAAAGGTTTCAGAGCGAGCGGTACTTAATGCCAACTGGATGAGAGAGAGATTAAAAGACAGCTATCCAGCTGCCTACAATCGTCCAAATATGCACGAAGTAGTGCTGACTGCATCCAAATTGGCAAAGAGCACAGGAATCAGAGCAATAGATGTAGCAAAAGCACTACTTTCAATGGGCTTTCATGCCCCAACTATTTACTTTCCTTTAATTGTCGATGAAGCTCTGATGATTGAGCCTACTGAGACCGAATCACTTGAAACTTTAATGGCCCTCTGCGAAGCTTTGGAAGAAATTGTGGAAAGAGCAAAGATCGATCCAGAAGGACTTCACATAGAACCTCAATCTACACCAGTATCGAGAGTTGACGAGGCTAGAGCAGCAAGAAAATTGATCCCAACATTTGATGCACGCGACAGAGTTCTCCAAGGCGGGTAAAATTTAGTAGTGCAAAAACGTATCTTCGGCCTTGAGAATGAGTATGGAGTGACATGTACTCTGCGCGGGCAGAGAAGATTGTCACCAGATGAGGTAGCTAGGTATTTATTTAGAAGAGTAGTTAGTTGGGGAAGATCTTCTAATGTGTTCCTGGAAAATGGAGCTCGTCTTTACCTTGATGTTGGGAGCCATCCAGAGTACGCTACGCCTGAATGTGACTCGATCAAGGATCTAGTAGCCCACGATAAAGCAGGTGAAGTTATTTTAGATCGCCTAGTTGGATCTGCTGAGGTGCGGCTTCAAGAGGAGGGAATTAGGGGAGTAATCTACCTCTTCAAAAACAACACCGATTCAGCAGGGAACTCATATGGTTGCCATGAAAATTATCTGACCCTAAGACAAGATGACCTCTCAAAATATGCCGAAGTCTTAATTCCATTCTTGGTGTCAAGGCAAATTTATTCTGGTGCTGTAAAAGTTTTGCACACCGCTAGGGGGGCTATTTTCTCTATCAGCCAAAGGGCCGAGCACATTGGGGAGGGTGTATCAAG
>JABEUL010000059.1 GCA_013044465.1 Acidimicrobiales bacterium | reverse complement strand
GTTCCTACGAAATTAATTGAAGCCAGACTTGGCCGAACAAAGGTTCGACAGGAGGCTATTTCCGAAATGGTGCCTGACTTTGTTGATGAGGCAATTAAGAAAGATGGGCTTGAAGTTATTGCTTCCCCGGAAGTCGAGGTGGTTGAAGGAGAAGAGTCAGGACCAGTAAAAGTCAAGGCTATCGTGGAAGTTTATCCTGAGGTGAATATTGCTGGATATGAGGGTTTGGAAGTAAGAATAACGGGACTTGAGCCAACAGAGGAAGAAATTCAGTCGAGAATTGATAAGTTAAGGGCTACTGCGGGTGAACTTGTAGACCAAGATCGATCGATAAAAAAGGGCGATCGAGTCACTGTGACCATTGAAAATCGTGAGGATCCATCCGATGCTCAAGTCATGTTGGAAGATTATGTGCTTGAAGTGGGAGCTAATGAGTTAGTAGAAACATTAGATCAAGCCCTAGTTGGAGTTTCAAAAGGCGACGAAGTCACTTTTGCATGGAAAACCCGTGAAAGTGAAGAGCCAAAAGAGCTGGTAGCCAAAGTTGGGGAAGTCAGAGAGTTGATACTTCCTGAAATAACTGATGAATGGGCTCAGGATGCTTCGGAGTTCTCCACTGTGGATGAGTTGAAGGCAGATATTGTAGAGAAACTTAAAGAATCAAAGTTGAACTATGCCCAACGTGAGTTTCGCGCAAAATCGGTAATGGCATTGAGTGAGCTAATGGATGTAGAACCGCCAAGATCGTTGGTTGAACTTGAGGTCCGTAAGGATGTCGATAATCTATTGCACAGGTTGGAGCATTCCTCGATAAGCTTTTCACAGTACCTTGAATTAACTGGACAAAGTGAAGAATCCATTTTGGCTAACACCTTTGTCGAGTGTTCAATTCGAGTAAAGGGTTCGATGGCACTTCGTGCACTTGCCACGAAGCTAGAAGTCGATGTGAGTGACGAAGAATTAAGAGAGGAAATTAAGAAGTCTGCTGAAGCCGATAATCGTGGAAATATTCCGGATTTAGAAGATCTGTGGTCGCTTTTGGACCGGGAAGGCAGACTAAAGGGACTACGCTCAGATATGCGGGAAGTTAAAGCTTTGCAGTGGCTTCTCGAAAATATTGAAGTTAAAGACGAGCAGGGAAATCAAGTCGACAAATCAAATTTGATCGATGACAATGAAAATGCCAGTTCGCCTAGTTCGGGAGAAGGTGAGTAAGAGGATATGGAACCTGCTTACAACTATTTAGTTCCAACAGTCATTGAGTCCTCAAGCAGGGGTGAGCGTGCTTTTGATCTCTATTCAAGATTGTTGAAAGAGAGAATTATCTTTTTAGGAACTCCAATTGACGACGCGGTGGCGAACTTAATCTGTGCTCAGCTTTTGTTTTTGGAGTCAGAAGACACCGAGCGTGACATTCACGTTTATATAAATTCTCCTGGTGGAGACATAACTGCCCTTTTTGCAATTTATGACACTATAAAATACATAAAGCCTGATACTTCAACATTTTGTTTCGGACAGGCCGCGTCTGCGGCAGCTGTTCTTTTGGCAGCAGGGGCAAAGGGAAAACGGTTTGCCCTTCCACATGCAAGGATTCTCCTTCATCAGCCCTATGGCGGAGCCTCAGGTCAAGCAACAGACATCGAGATTCAAGCAAAAGAAATTCTTCGAATGAGAGATCTTCTGAACAACATGCTTGCCAACGATACCGGGCAAAAAGTGGAAAAAATCGCATCTGATACTGACCGTGATTTTGTAATGGAAGCCAGTGAAGCCCTACAATACGGTATTATCGATGAGATACTTATGTCAAGAGATGTTGTCACTACCCCAGAAGCTGTAGGCTAGAAGCGAAATGGCTAAGTTTGGCGAATCGGGCGAATTAGTTAAATGTAGTTTTTGTAATAAATCGCAAAAACAGGTTCGGAAATTGATAGCTGGACCTGGAGTTTATATTTGCGATGAGTGCATTGATTTATGTAATGAAATCATCTCCGAAGAGTTCGCAGAGACCCAAGAAGTTAAATTCGATGACTTGCCCAAGCCCAGGGAGATATTTGACTTTTTAAATGAATACGTCATTGGTCAAGATAGTGCTAAAAAGATTCTTTCGGTTGCCGTATACAACCATTACAAAAGAGTCCAATCAGATTCTTCACACGACATAGAAGTTGAACTGTCCAAGTCCAATATATTGCTTTTAGGACCAACTGGATGCGGAAAGACATTGCTGGCCCAGACATTAGCTCGTATGCTAAATGTCCCATTTGCAATCGCAGATGCCACTGCCTTAACCGAAGCCGGATACGTTGGCGAGGATGTTGAAAACATACTTTTGAAGCTGATTCAGTCTGCTGATTATGACATCAAAAAAGCAGAAACTGGAATCATCTACATCGACGAGATTGACAAGATTGCTAGAAAGTCAGAGAATCCATCAATTACTAGAGATGTTTCGGGCGAAGGCGTACAGCAAGCTCTCTTGAAAATTCTAGAAGGCACCATCGCATCAGTGCCACCTCAAGGCGGCAGAAAGCACCCACATCAGGAGTTCATTCAAATCGACACTGCCAATGTTTTGTTCATATGCGGTGGAGCATTTGCCGGCCTCGATAAGATTATTGAGTCAAGACTTGGGGGAGCTGGAATTGGGTTTAAAGCAGACGTAAGAAGAGCCGGTGCCAGTGATGAAGGTGCACTACTCAAGCAGGTACTGCCCGAAGATCTTTTGAAATTTGGTTTGATTCCAGAATTTGTGGGAAGACTTCCGGTCGTTGGGGCAGTTTCCAATCTCGACCAAGAGGCCTTAGTGAGAATTCTCAAAGAACCTAGAAATGCACTTGTTAAGCAGTACAAGCGGGTCTTCGAGATGGATAACGTGGAACTTGAAATCACAGATGATGCCTTAGAATCTATTTCCGATCTTGCCCTTCTTAGAGGTACTGGAGCTAGAGGACTAAGGGCAATTCTGGAAGAAGTTCTACTCGACGTGATGTACGATTTGCCGAGTCGAACCGATATTGGTAAGTGCGTAATTGATTCAAAAGTAGTCTTAGAGAGAGCCCACCCAACTCTAGTTAGAAAGCCAAGCGAAAAAGCCGAAAGGCCAAAGCGCGTAGCCTCCTAGAAAATAAATATCGTGGGTTCACGTTTTGTCTCTTTCCAAGAGGCACTCAACTGGGTAGAATCACATGTTGATTATGAAAAATATCCTGGCGGGATCAGAACCAAGAGAGGTCCAACTTTAAGTCGGATACGAGAACTCTGCTATTTACTTGGAGACCCCCAGAAAAGTGCTCCAGCTATTCATGTAACTGGCACCAATGGCAAGGGATCAACTGTCCGCATGGCCACATCCCTTCTTATAACCGCATCGTTTTCAGTTGGAACATACACGAGTCCTGACTTACAAGGCATAAGGGAAAGAATCTGTTACGACAACACACCTATAAGTGAAGATGAATGGGCCGATGTAATTTCTCTAATTGCCAGTCTTGAACCAATGTTAAATGAGGATTTGACGAGATTTGAGATTTTAACTGCGGCAGCATTTACATATTTTGCCGATAGAGGGGTAGCTGCCCAAGTAGTTGAAGTTGGGCTCGGTGGGACCTGGGATGCGACAAATGTTATTGATGCAAGCGTTTCAGTTGTAACTAATATTGGTTTTGATCACGTAGAGATTCTCGGCGACACTCTAGAAAAGATTGCTTCAGAAAAAGCAGGAATATTAAAAGAGAACTCGGTGGCCATCATTGGTCGCGTTAACCAAGAAGTGTACGACATATTCGAAAAGCGCTCAAGAGAAGTCTCCTGCGAAGCTATTTTGCGAGAAGGTGAAGATTTCGGCCTTTTGCAGGAGCGTCAAGCAGTTGGCGGACGCTTGGCTACCATTTGGACTCCAAGGGGAATAATTGAAGATATTTATATTC
>JABEUL010000058.1 GCA_013044465.1 Acidimicrobiales bacterium | reverse complement strand
TGACGATGGTTATCTGAGCGGAAGTAGCTGGATTTCAGCATCCGCAGCCTACTTCGTCTACTCACTTATCCGGCACTACGAAGTTTTAGGCGCGGGTCGGATGGATCAGGTTCTCTCCTTGAAAAAGAGGCCGAAAGGCACCCCCCGATTCAGAAATTAATCCGCGTCTACATTCGATGAGGTAAATGCCATGAAATTTAAATATGCACGCCACCTTAGTAACCAGATGGCAACTCCGCAGAATGAGCCAATTCCTGGTCGTGAAGCGGAGATGTCGCTTAACGCCGCTGGTGGAGTAGTTTTTGATATCTCAGACTGGGATAGATTTCATCGGTTCTTGGTACTTGGCTCAGAAGGTGGAACGTATTACAGCGGGGAGCACGAACTTACCGTAGCGAACGCTTCGGTGGTTGAACGTTGCCTGCTAGCAGACGGCGAGCGGGTAGTGAATGAGATTGTCACCGTATCAGAAGCTGGGCGTGCTCCAAAGAATGACTCAGCAATTCTTGCACTTGCAATTGCCTGCAAGCGAGGGGACGATGTGACTAGGAAGATGGCATTTAGTGCGCTGAATCGCGTCTGTCGGACAGGCACTCATTTGTTTCAGTTTGCTGAGTACATTGAAGCGTTAGGTGGATGGGGCCGTGGGG
This sequence comes from Acidimicrobiales bacterium, assembly GCA_013044465.1. Taxonomy (GTDB): domain Bacteria; phylum Actinomycetota; class Acidimicrobiia; order Acidimicrobiales; family JABEUL01; genus JABEUL01. The sequence goes on along the minus strand of JABEUL010000058.1, from coordinate 12,615 downwards.
CGAGAAGAGCTGTTGGCTCGTGGTATGTCGACAAAGACCCTGAGCTATTAGCCTACCAAGTAGTCAAATACCGTCAGCGTGGCGGCTGGACTCATGCCGATCTTCTTCGTCTGAGCCATCCTCGCCCATTAGGTCCATTGTCAGACGTGATGGCATTCGCCGCCGGCAAACCAACTGGCAATCCGCTGCCAGCTATTGCAGAAGGATACATAAAGGCATCATTAGCGCCAACTGCGGAGAAGTCGGCTAGCTTAATCGCGGATTATGATCTTCCAAGAGAATGCATTCGGTCGGAGCATCTCTCGGAGCCCATTGTTTTGGAAGCACTGCTTGATAAGATGCCGATGACAGCCATGATTCGCAATCTTGGAACCATGACTGTGGCTGGCGTCATAACTCCCTTCAGTAATGCAACACAGCGAGTACTTCAAAACATTGGTGACAATGAGCGGCTAAAGAAAGCACGAATTCACCCAATGGCACTCTTCTTGGCTCTAACTACCTATGCCGCCGGTCACGGTGCAAGAGGGAGAGGAATTTGGACTCCAGTGCAACAGGTTGTCGATGCACTTGATGCGGCATTTTATGAATCGCTTAGCTACGTTGTTCCCACTAATCGAAGAATGCTCCTAGCGGTAGACGTGTCAGGATCAATGCTTCAGTTAGTTGGCGGCACTACGGTGTCGGCAGCTACTGTGGGCGCAGCGATGGCCCTCATTGTGGCCAAGACCGAGCCCAACTATTTCATTCTTGGGGTCAATACGGCGCCAGTGGAGCTTCGAGTAAGCCCGAAAATGCGATTGGATGCGGCTTCGGCAGTTGTTCAACGCTCCATTTCCGGTGGCACTGATCTTTCTGTGCCAGCACGCTGGCTCACCTCTGAGTGTCTTGATATCGATGCTGTTATCACTATGACCGACAGCGAGACATGGGCAGGTCAAATCCAGCCAAGTCAGGCACTAGAGGCCTATCGAAAGAGTGTTGAACATGAAGTTCGGAATGTGGTTGCCTCCGTGACTGCGACTGGGCATTCAATTGGTGACAGTGCCGATCCAAATACACTGCAGTGTGTCGGACTAGATTCCGCCCTACCAGAGATCATTCGGAGTTTTGTTGCCGGCGAACTCTGACTGGGGGGCGCAAGCGCCTAGTGGGCAAAGGCGCAAGCGCCAGCCCGATGTGGCTAGAGTTAACATTTATATTCCACCCGAGCTTGGGCGTCGACTCGCCAAGGCACGTGATCGTGGAATTGATATCAATCTCAGTAAAGTCTGTCAGTTGGCGCTGGTCGAACTGCTGGACCAAATAGAAGGAAGTGAGGAGGACTAGCTTTGCCGACTAAGTATGAAAATGTGTTGTCGTGGGGATCTGATGTTGGAGACGCGACCATCAAGCAGGCAGCTAAGGCAAGCAGGCTTCCGTTTGTCCATGGTCATTTGGCTCTCATGCCAGATGCCCATGTCGGGCTCGGAGCAACAATCGGATCTGTGATCCCAACTAGTGGTGCCATCATCCCCAGTGCGGTAGGGGTAGACATCGGCTGTGGGATGATAGCGGTCGAATGTGACATCAGAGCAGACCAACTCCCTGATTCGCTCGATCCGATGCATGATGCCGTAGCCAAAGTAGTTCCTGCTGGGCTTGGCAGAGTGCACCAGACTCAAGGGTGGAAGTCAGACGATCCAAGATGGGCAAAGTTGCCAGCACTGCCGCCATCTGCTGAGAACTGGAGCGATCGTGACAAAAGGAGGGTTGGAAATCAATTTGGCACACTAGGCTCTGGAAATCATTTCGTGGAAGTATGTCTCGATGAGCGGGACAGAGTTTGGTTGGTACTCCATTCGGGAAGCAGGGGTATTGGAAATACACTTGCCACTGGCCATATAGAACTGGCCAAGGGGCTGATGGCTCGGTACTTCATTGACCTCGAAGATGATGACCTTGCATATTTCGTAGAAGGAACTCGGGAGTTTGATGCCTACATCACAGACATGCTTTGGGCTCAGGAGTATGCAATGGGTAATCGAGAAGCCATGATGGATGCAGTTCTTGGTCAATTGTTCGTCGCTGTGGGAAGGGGAAAGGAAGTTCGGCGAATCAATTGCCACCACAACTACACCGAACGTGAACACCATTATGGACGAGATGTCTGGTTGACGCGAAAAGGTGCAATCCGAGCACGACTTGGCGATCTCGGGGTAATTCCCGGCTCGATGGGAACGAAGTCATATATTGTATCGGGGCTTGGGAATCCGTCCAGCTATGATTCGTGCTCGCACGGAGCTGGTCGTCGACTAAGCAGAACTTCGGCACGGAAAACGTTGACTGTCGAGTCTCTGAAAAAGCAAATGGGAAACCGTTCGTGGGATGAAGATAAAGCGGAGGCTTTACTTGACGAGCATCCGATGTCTTACAAAGATATTGATCAGGTAATGGCCGACCAAGCCGATCTCGTCACCATCAAACATACTCTCAGCCAGGTCTTGAACTACAAAGGTGCGTGAGAAACTTTCAGTGCGCATGTTAAGAGATCACGTTTTGAGCTAAAAGGCAGCCAATTCCAAGTTTCAATGGAGGTCCTGCAATCTTTACGACCTTTGGTGTGGATTTTAGGCGAAGATGTTCTAAAGGTTAATGAATTGATTCAGCAACTAGTTCTAAGGAAGGTATAGATTTGAAGTGAGTAACTATAAGGACTATGTAATGCAGCAAGATAATCAAGCAGTTGAAGTAATTGCTAGTGAAGTCAAGGTATCGATGTCAAGCACTTACCTAAAGTTGGTTTGTAACAAAAACACTAAGTTGAGCATCCTAATTGGCACACTTACTTATGTTGCAATTCAGCTAATACCTACGCCGGATAGAAGCATCTCCCAACTCATTGCGTATTCATCAATTGCGTGTTTGCTGGTTCTTGCCATGCTGTATGTTCATACAAGTTGCGTAAAGATAGCAGGTCATTACCCAGTTGCGTTATTCGATTCCAATATTCAACGATCAATCGTCAAGACAAATCACCGACTTACCGTTGTCGATAGTGTTAATGGAATGAGCCACCAAGTCTATGAATTTCCCACGTCTGCAAAAGTTGTTTTGTCGAAGGAACCGCCATTTTCGAATCTTAGGTTATTGACAATTGATGGTAACTATATTGGGATGCTTAGATGTAAAAGTAGCGAAGAAATTTCGCTTTAGCTTTTGGACTCTCTGAGACTGCTTCGCACTTCTTAATTTGCTTCTTCTTAATGTCTCTTGCAATCCAAAATGAACCATTCCTGCGATACTGGCATGGTCTGTCTTATCTGAATTATTGGATATCCCCATAATTAAAGACTGGAGACGACAATGGAACTATTCCTAGATCTGCTTGCTGCAATCGTTATAAACTAAGTTTCCGCAGGTACAAACTTTGAAAGAAAATATTTAAGGCAGAAATAGTTAATCAACCAGGGATTTGTGAAAAGTGCCTGCATGCATACTTCCATAAAAGTGGATACTTCTCTGGTACAGGGAAGTATTGCTTTACTTGGAACTATGGCAACTTGTGACCAACTTGCTACCCGCATTCGCCGGATCCTTTCTAGTGCGGTTCCTTCCAGCGTAGAAGTTAAGGTCGTACCTCTTCCTAGGGAGCCAGGTTTGGTCTTCAACGTTGGCATTCGGGCGGGCACTACAAACCACAGATTTCTCACAGGCTGGGCCGGTGAGGGTTGGCCAGGCGACGTCAAGAAACTGGTGCAATTAGTGCCAAAGGTAGAAGTAGTAGTGGCAACCAAGATGTCTATCAATGCCAAGGCCTGGTTGGAAGAACTGGGAATTGGGTGGATTGATGAAGCAGGTGGCGCGAGCATAAACCGGTCATCTGGACTTGTAATCGTGCGGGAGTCTGCGCGTGAAAAGAATCGGCCCGAAGTCTCTAATCGCTGGTCTCGCTCAATGTTGGCAGTAGCTGAAGCTGTCCTATCTGGAATTACGCCAACTGTTGAGAGTATTGAGACAACAACGGGCTTGTCTAGAAATGCAACTGCCACTGGACTCTCAAGGCTTGAGAACCTTGGATTGCTTAAGAGAACCTAGGCATCTCGTGGTCCGAGATCGGGTCGACGTATTGTTGATCCACATGTGCTCCTCGACAGCTATGCGAATGCGGCAGCTGATAGGCGATCGAAGCAGAATATGTTGCGCTTTCACCGAATATGGATTGGTGATCCCATGGAAACACTGCGGACCGAAATGGCACCAGCACTTTTAAAATCGAACTGTGATTGGGCAACAACTGGAGCTGGAGCGTCACTGCTGATGGTACCTTATCTAACTGAGGTGACACGTATTGACTTATACGTTGATGCTGAACTGATGTCTAATCCGACACGCCTTTCATCACTTCTTGGCGCAAGGATTGTAGAACATGGGCAGGTGATTGAAGTTCGCGAGTTACCCACAGTGATGAGTGTGAATGGACCAGTTGTTGAAGGTATTCAAGTCGCCCTACCTATTCGGGTGTATGCGGACTTACTCGCTGCTGGTGGACGGTGGGCAGAAGCCGCACAACACCTTCGGGAGGATTTAGGTGATAGAACTCAAGCGTAGTTACCAGGAACCGACATATGCCCAAGCAGCTCTTGTGCGATTGGTCAGAGCGTGTGGCGAGACACCCGGGTATAAAGCAACTATAAATAAGGTTCTATTAACTTCTCCAGCGCAACTCCCGCCTGCCTAGAGAGATAATATACATCGCCATGCGGAGTGGAAACTTTGAAACCATGAAAGCTGAGAAAAGGTAATTCCATCTAGCCAACACGTTTTTCTGGTTGACTCAGAAGTGTCATGTTCCAGCTGTTGAATCTCCCGGCAAACCACATGTCGTCGGGGGAGTTGCCCCACTTAGGCGTGCAGCTATCCAGGACTGAATGTCGGCAAAGGCACTAGTGAGTACAGTGTTGTGATTTGCTCCGGTGTAGTAGAGGTAATCAATAGTGTCGCCAATTGGGCAGGCAAAGTTGGTTACATATCCATCTGTCAAGAACTTTGGCACGGTTGTGTCAGCTGTGCCTTGGACGACCAGTATCGGCGCCAAGGTCTTTACTCTTCCTGGATCGTTTAATCTCGCATAGTCCATCACTAGAGGGTCAGAACTTACATTTGGCGTGAAAAGTTCGGCGTTGGTGAAGTTCGCTAGATCAGAGTCAAAGTTGCCGTCGCAGACATTATTAACAAGTTTTGATGCAACCTCTTGTCCAGTCGGTGTCAAAATATCTGAAATTGGTAGGTTTGGATACGCACTTTGCCAGGTCCATGCGGCAAGCATTACGAAGCTTCTTGCTCCACTAGGGAGATAAGGGGTTGGGGCAACCGAAATGATAACGCTCAAATTTGTTGCCGGAGCTTCTGCAACTACTCCGAGAACATCAAACTCTGGAGCATAACTTGGTGCAATCTCTCCAGCAAAGAGAGCAGCATGTCCACCTTGGGAATGTCCGAGAATAATGAGCTTCGAACTTGTGATTACTCCTGGAAGCTGCCTGGCCGCCCGTGCCGCATCAAGAACCGCTCTGCCTTCACTCTCACCTAAAAGGTACTGATGAAGGCCAGGTGTGCCTAGTCCTTGATAGTCAGCTGCAGCTACAACAAATCCATCCGTCAAATAGGGGCTTGAAATCGAACTTCCTCCAACGGCTGGTGAAAAGAGACTCGGAGCACATATGTCGGCAACTCCAGTTGTTCCATGGGCAATAGTCATAACTGGAAATCCGCCAGAAGGAGCTGTTCCGCCTGGGACGACTACAAAACCAGAGTCAGCAATGTCGGCACCTGTAACAGAGCGTGAATGATAGAGGATCCGGTAGAGGGTAGATCCACTGGGCACTCCCGATATGCCAGTTACCGTCTCATATCTAATGAGGGTTCCAGGAGGTGCCAACGGGAGCGGGTTAGGGGGAGTGTAGAAGATCGGCAAATTATTAGATGGTGAAATAGTGGCATCAAGTGGTTTGGAGTGAGCCTTATAAGTAATTGAACCATTCATGTAAGCCAACCCCATGGCAAAAATCGCAATGGAAACAATGAGTATCAGCACTCTTCTGCCATTTGATACCGGGAAACTTAACTTAGTTGAGTTTTTGTTGGTTTCTTTTTTCATCCGTACCACCCTGTCACGTCTATAACTGCATCTGCAGAAGCAATCGGTGCGGCAATGTCGATCGCTCCTGTTGGAGATAGTCCAGTAATTATCATATTTGCAACCGTCTCACCATCTGCCCAGTTCAAGTCACTCGTTGATGGTCTAGAAGTGCCAGCAGGGAAGGCAGTGAGGTAACCGCCACTAATGGAGGTGTCAGTTACTGTTGCATTCGCCACTACCGAGATCGCCCCAGATGGCACTCCATCAGATCCATATCCAGTTATCTGCACCAAAGAGGGAGGGCCAGGGACCAAAGTATGGCCTGCAAGTTGATATGAACTTCCAGGTCTAGTATCGGCTATTCGAGTCGGGCTTAGTGGGTGAAAGAGATAACCAGTGGAAGAGAAGTACCCCGTGACATCCACGACGATATCTGCTGCCACGCCAAAGTCAGTAATTGTCATTGATCCAGAAAGAGATAGATCAACTATTGCCCTGTTTGCAACTGCCCGATTCTCCACAAAGTTCAAAGTTGAAGTATCTGGCTTTGGCGCACCTGTAGCATATGCCACAAGGTAGCCTCCAGGAGAGTAGATATCGGTTGCAGTCACATTCACTGCCACAGCTGCCACGCCACTTGAGGGTATTCCACTAACACCTTCCATTTGAACATTAATAGATGATCCAGGTGACACAGTAGGAACAAGTGATGGCACTCGGGTGTCAATCACACGCGTGGGGGGAAGTGAGTTGAAAAGTGTTCCACCAGATGCCGATCCGACCCATCCGACAATGTCGACAAGGACATCAGTGTTCCCAGTCGAATTAAATATTGATATGGCACCGCCCTGACCAACGGGAATCTCAATGAGGTTAGCTACAGCAATTTCACCTGCAGAGAAATTAACCGAAGAGGCAGTTGGCATCCCGAGACCTGCTGGCCAGATGGTAAGGAAACCAGATGTGGTTGGTCCAACGGCTGTCACGTTAGCAACTACGGCAGAAGCTGAAAGCGGAATCAATCCTGGAGCACTGCCAGCAACTGCCACATCGAGTAATCCTCCAGGTCCAAGGGTTTGACCCTGGTAAGTAGAGGGATCAGTAGCACCACTTCTAGTGTCACAAACCCTAGTCGAAGTCACTGAGTGAAGGGATCCCGCATTAACGTAAAGATAGCCAGATATTGAGGTGAGAGTTGAAGTTCCATTAGGTGTAGTAACTGTGACTGGCAATACACCTGGTGTAGTCGAAGCTGGCACAGTGGCAGTAATCACCCCATCGCTAGTTACTGAAAATATGGCGGAGAGTGACCCGAATTGAACCGAAGTAGCCCCAGTGAAACCAGAGCCATTAATTGTCACCGATGTTCCACCACTAAGTGGACCAGAAGACGGTGAGATAGAAGCCACTGTGGCTAAGCCAACATAGTCATAGCCCATTCCTTTTCTATCAACTGCCAAACATGTAGCAGAACTTGAACAAGACACTGCCGAGATCCCACCTCCTAAAGAATCGATCGAATCCGGGCTCGACCAACTGTTTCCTTCCCACGTATAGGTGTCACCCGCTCCATCTCCTGCCAAGCACCAGGAAGAAATTGGGCACGAAATTGATGTTACAGGTGACGTACTTATCTGATCAGGATTACTCCATGACGATCCATCCCAGCGGAATGCAGATCCGTTGGCATCCACTGCTATGCAAACATAGATTTCTGGACAACTTATCGATAGTGGTCCATCAGCAGGTGGAGTGATCACCTCAGTTGCTATTGGGGTTCCAGGACCGTTGAATAGGTAACTCTTGCCATCGAAAGCCACGGCAACACACTGTGTGGAAGTCGCACATGAAATCGAAGTGAGTGCAGATGACACGTCTGCCACGTAAGGTGCTGACCACGAAGTGCCATTGAAAAATAGCACTTGCCCCATCCCGTCGGCAGCGGCGCAGGACTGGGAACTCACACATGACACCGATTGCAATCCAAATCCTATTTATTTTTTTAAAAGAGGCGGCGACCACCCCGATCCATTGAAACTCATGGACTTTCCTGCAGAATCAACTGCCATGCAAAAACTTGATGAGGTACAAGAAACCGAATTTACTGAGTCTCCTGGTGAGATCTCTCCCTCAGGGTTCCAAGAAGTGCCATTCCAGCTAAATGCCTCACCTGCAGAGTCAAAACTTTGGCAAAATGTCGAAGTCGGACAAGATAGCGCAGTTTGAGCCCGAATTCCCAAATCAGCCATGATGGGACTTGACCACCCATTTGTGCCAAGTTCAAAAAGCGAACCAGAGGAATCTCCAGCTACACACGATGAGGAAGAGACACACGAGATGGCACCAATTCCATGCCCACTGGGATCAACACTGTTTGCAATCGACCAACTGCCTGAGTACTCAAAAACATCTCCAATGGCATTTACTGCAAAGCAAAGCGACACGGTTGGACAGCTAAGGGCAGCTACACCATTTCCGGTAGTTCCAAATGTGTTGGTGGTCCAAGTTGATCCATTGAACACTGCCGAAGTCCCATCCTGACCCACAGCCATACACCAAGTTGGAGTAACGCATGACACCGCAGTGAGGTCATTACCTGAAGAAACTGAAATTGCAGATGACCATATTCCAGATGAAAAAGTAAATTCCCTTTCACGCACATCGACTGCAATGCAAAACGTAGTTGAGGCACATGAGACCGACGAGATTGCGAGGTTTGAATCGATCCGGGTTGATGGTCCCCACGAGCCACTGTATGTGAAAGCATTCCCAAGGTCGTCAACAGCAACGCAACTTGTGAAGCTTGAACACGACACTGATGACAGTGCTGTCAAAGTGTCAAGGGGGAATGGCACTGTCCAGGAAGTTCCGTCGAAGGTTGAATAATCTCCGTTGGCATCGACTGCCATGCAAAAAGAAGCAGAAGTGCACGATACCGAAGTGATAGAAGCCGCCGTTAAATTGACAAGTAGTCCAGGCGTTGCGCCTTGAATCTCGAATGCATTTCCACCTGAATCAACGGCCATGCAAAACCCAGTTGCAGGACATGAAATGGATGTAATGGGCGGAGATCCTGTCCCAGTCGATATAGCAACAGGTGTCTGCCAGCCAGAGGTCACACTTGCCGCTCGGATGTGGTGAGGCGTTTTGAAGGTAATAAGTGCGAAAGATATTGCTGCTACTGAAAGAGTAATGAGAATCCTGATTAAAACGAGCGACCGAGACTTGTGCCCAACTTTACTGTTGGTACTAAGTAATCCCAGGTGGTTGGTTGGCTGCATGTAGATTCGCGACCATGTTATCAAGAGGAGTCGGAATCTTTCCAGTTGGACTCAATATTTGCTAAATGCAGTTACAAGGAGCACCAATTCAATTCGAACCATATCAAATGATCGCGAACCTTCCAAAATGGGTTCAGAGGTCAAAGGCAAAGAATGTAAAAAGTCAAATTGCCATGCCTTGTTCTTTAGCAAATTTGAAATTCTCTGAGCGTAGGCAACCGGAAAGTTCCCCGTTTCTTAACGAAAAGCTTCCTGAATCTCCTGATCCTGGACTTCACTTAATGGCATTTAATCGAGTTGCTAGATTTTAAAGTTTAGGTTGGCCCATAGTGCCTTGGCCAAAAAAGAAACCTGGAGAGCCTTTTTACCTCGGGGCAAAACGCAGCTCCCAGGAGAGGTCGAGACATAGAATCCGATGGCCTCTTCTACTTTCCCGGTGAACATCAAGTAGGGGTCAGTGCCATGTATCACTAGTAAGTTTCAACTCAGAAGCGATGAGAATGATTGCGTGGTTCGCAATAAGTTGGCTGGCAAAATCCCCTAGTTGAAAAATTGGAACTTCAAAGTAGCATCTGTCAAGGAGAAATCGAACTTCAAATTCCGTAATGGAACATTTCCCAACTATCCAAGTAATTTCGTACTCACTTGCCATTGTGCCCTCACACTTTTGGTTGTTCCGATCATGTAGTAGTCCAAGCACTAAGAAATATGATTGGTCAGAAATATTTAAGCAATAGGTGTACACAAAGAACACCTATTTTGAGGCTTCACAAGTCCATATACAGGTATTTTATAAATTAAGAGTTCCGCACTTTCATGAATTATCAATGAATATGGAAGAAAGTCAAGGCTAGGAGCTGCTTAGAGTCGCCAGATGGCAGCACCATCGATTTCAGTGGCGAGGTGAGAAATACAGCCCGGCCAGGCATTATCAGTCTCTGCGCTATAGGCAATGCCAATTCCATTAACCAATAAGTTAATATTAGTATTAATAATGTAATCTATTAGTTAATTATCTATGATAATATATTAACCTATTGGTATGGAAATTTATCAACGAGCTACACAGGCCAGGCGAGAGCTGGACCGAAAGTTCGCAGCCACAGCGCTCGAACCTATTCGAACTCGACCGCGATCGGGTTGGATCCGGTCCGTGCGAGGAGCACTCAATATGAGTCAAGTGGCACTGGCTGAGCGTCTCGGGATCTCTGCAGCAGCGGTCAACAAGCTTGAAAGAGCCGAGGTGAACGGCGGAATTACCATCGGAAAGCTCTCCCAGGTATCGGCAGCACTCGACTGTACACTCGTATATGCACTCATTCCAAATTCGACATTAGAACAGACAGTCCTAACTCGTGCCAAAAATAAAGCTGCAGATATCCTCGGTTACGCTGCTCAAACCATGGTGCTAGAAGATCAGCGGATCGAAGACAATCGTCTGCAAGAAGCTATTGATCAATATGCGGATCAACTTGTGGCAAAGGGAAATGTTTGGAAAACTACACGTCCTCGATCACGAGGTGAGAGTTGATGGCCAACTTTCCTGAAGAGGATGCGATGTCAATCTTTAATCTGCGTAGCATTGGGTCAGAACCAAAAGGAGCAACACCCATCACCGACGAAGACCTTGAAGACCTTATTCCGGACTTTGTAGCGACCCGTGCCGATCTAAACCAAGTTGAATTCGAAAACATAGTGAAAGCGTTACCGTGGGCCAGGAATCATGCAAAGAGGCTCGGGCCAGAGGGGATCCTAGATTTCTCTTTTATAGTGGCGCTCCACCAGCGAATGTTTGGGGACGTATGGAAGTGGGCTGGAACGCTAAGGCGACGACTAACCAATATCGGGATTGAACCACAACTGATTACAACTCAGTCAAGGCTTTTAATTGATGATGCCAAGTTCTGGCATGCAAAGTGTGTATATGAACCCGACGAACTTGCTGCCCGAATCCACTGTCGATTAGTGAGCATCCATCCTTTCACGAACGGAAATGGCCGGGTTACCCGTATGGTGGCCGATCTATATTTAGTATCAATAGACATTCAACCCTTCACGTGGGGTAGCACCTCTCTCGATGTTGACGGCTCCACTCGAGAGCAGTACATTGCTGCACTCGTCCGAGCTGTCGGCACCGAAGATTATGAAGACTTGATCCACTTCGCCCGAAGTTGAAAAGCAACACCGCCGTTAGTTCGACAGCCAGAAGTTTTTACTTAGAACTGTGGAAGTTGTCTGGCTATCACGTTGTTTTACTAATGCCACACGCATCTGACCGCCAAAGGGTGGTTCTATGTCCTTGTATGTATTTGCTGCAGTAGTTCCACGGCGAGTCTAAAACCATCAACTAGATGAAACAACTTTAGCTTTTGCGCTAATCCTATTATACGAAAGGAAATCATCTGTTCCTTTCGTAAGGATAATCTCACGAAAGGAAAGACTCTGGCAGAACTAGTAGATCGAATCTGGGAAGGTTCAGGTTACAATTCCAAAAAAGTCCGTAAACCGTTCCGATACCAATCTTTTGTGCCCAGTCCAATCATGGATTGGGATTTAACCTTGTCATCACGAGCTGCAGAAGCGGTGGCGAGCGCGACAGGTGCGCTTTCTGCTCTTCAAAGTTCAAGTATTGGTAATGGTTTAGAGGCTCTCGTAGCTCCACTGTTTCGCTCGGAAGCCCTTGGATCATCCTTCACCGAAGGTTTAAGAGCTTCAAATAAAAGGTTGGCTGTAGCCACTTATGAACCTCGGGTCGCAGACTTTACTGCTTTGGCAGTCCTTGGCAATGTAAACGCGATGGAAAAGGCGATTGAGATAGGATTTTAAGATCGACTAATTAAGGTCGATGACTTGGTTGAAATCCACAGAACTCTACTCGCTGGAACTAGTGAAGCGAAATTTGCTGGCATAGTACGGACTGATCAGAACTGGATCGGTGGACGAGGTCTTTCGCCAGCAGATGCAACATTCATACCACCGCCCGAAGACAGAGTCCCGGCTTTGTTAGAGGATCTAATTAATTTCGTTAATCTTGACGACATACCTGCAGTTGCTCAGGCCGCAATAGCTCATGGACAGTTTGAAAAAAACATCCTTTTGCAGATGGAAATGGCAGGAGTGGGAGGTGCCTAATTCACGTTATTCTTAAGCGGAGAGGACTAACCGCACACTTCACACCTCCTATCAGCGTGGTATTGGCGGCAAATGCAAAAC
>JABEUL010000057.1 GCA_013044465.1 Acidimicrobiales bacterium | reverse complement strand
TGGGTCCTAACGGAGCTGGTAAAACGACTCTCATAAGACTCTTGCTAGGTTTGACTTCTGCAAATTCAGGTTCAATGTCTATTCTTGGGATGGAGGTCCCAAAGGAAAGGGAACGTGCTCTTGCGAGAGTTGGAGCAATTGTAGATGAGCCACGATTCTTCCCACATTTGTCTGGCAAAGATAACTTGAGGTATATTGCGTCAGCTCGAGGTAAACAGTCGGTCAAACGAATTGACAACTGTTTGAATAGGGTTGGACTAAGTGAAAAAGCGAAAGAGCCAGTAAAAAAATACTCGCTCGGAATGAGAGGTCGGCTCGGCATAGCTGCATGCCTCTTAGGTGATCCTGAATTACTTATATTAGATGAACCTATGAACGGCCTTGATCCTGCCGGGATGCAAGAACTCAGGGCATTTATTTCAAGCTTTATAGGTGAAGGACGTACAGTTATCCTTTCTTCTCACCTCCTAGATGAAGTTGAGAAAACTTGTCAGTACGTTGCAATCGTAGATAGTGGCAAAATTGTCGTTCAAAGTTCAATCGCCGAACTTGCCCAACGTGGCAAAGTTCAGATAATAGTGTCAACTTCCCAACCCGAAGCCGTCTCAAGCGTCGTCAGTCAAGTCCAAGGTGTCGAAAGCCTAGCGATAGTTGGCGAAACTCTTGTTGTTACACCTTTAGACAATGTTGACTCAAAATTACTTGCTTCAACACTTAACAAATATATTATTACAAGTGGTTACGATATCTTTGGTCTCAGCATTCAGCTTCAACGCCTAGAAGAAAGGTTCTTAGAAGTGACGCATTCCCTTGGGGGTAACTTAGGAGGAAGTTTTTGAGCGATTTTCTTTTACTTTCTTCCGCAAGATTAATGGAGTTAAGAAAACGTATCGGTTTGATGATTGCCGTTGGGTTGCTGACTATCGGAATAATACTTTTAATAGATGGAATAACTGCAATTTTACATGCGACGAATCCTAACATGCACCCATCTGCAGGAGGTGAATTGAGATTTGCTCGTATATCTTCAATTGCCAGTCCAATTTGGTCTGTTGCCGCAGTTTTAGTAGGAGCAGCTGTTGGAGTATCAGATTTTGCCGCAGGCACATACCGTCATCTAGTTATTACAGGAAAGTCAAAATGGACAATTTATATGACTAGAATTTCTGCAGGACTCGCAATCGTAATTTCGTTTACACTTTTTGCATTTGCTATCCAATCCATAGTTGCAGCAACTATGACGACAACAAACTCTCAATACTCATCATTTAGTCCTGACTCAATCGGTCCATCATTTCACACAATTATATTATTTGGCAGTTGGCTTCTTATACAGGCAATCATGGCATTTTCTCTTTCACTAGGACTTTCATCATTAATTGGCTCTCGATCTACAACTATCGCTATATTGATTGCATTTCAAGTAATTGGCATCCCGATACTTTCTCAAGTATCAATTTGGGGATGGATTAAAGACAGTATTGGGGGTGTAGTACTAAATTCAATGCAACCTCAAATTCAAGGCCTCCAAAGTATTCAATCGGCAACAGGCGTTGAAATTTCTCAAGGATTTAGATCTTTAATTGTACTAGCGTGGATAGTTGTCCCAATATTTATTGGCGCACTCATGTACAACAAAAGAGATGCTTGAAATTAACTTCGCGGGACCATTTATAGCACCCAAATAGTTCGCCCCCACTTTATCTTTAAAATTCAATGAATAAAATTGGCGACTTGTTGAAAGGTAGATCGATTCTGCCACGGTATCTTAGGTTCACCAATAATTCCAATAGATTGGAATGAAATCTCATCTAAATTGGATATTGAGGAGTGGGCTGCACTGGACGCAGAATCATTTATCCAAGTCAATACATTTGAATTACCGTTAATCTGTTCAAGCTTTTGTTCTGTTTGCAAAAACGCTTCATTAACTGCAGCTTTACAGTTTGAAACTCCACTCCAGCACACGTGCGCCAGAAGTGCTGGTGGATAGGGCTCGTCTAGTTTCATGTTTAAAACTTGCATTAAAAGTTTCTGTACCTGACCTTCAAAACCTCCATCATACGCGCTGCCTTCTGATCCCGGATTGTTAACAAAAGACTGCCCAAACTCACTAAAGCCGTTAGGTACATTTCCGCTTGAATAATTTATATCTTGACCGCCTAATAGTGAACTGAATAAAGAAGTATCAAGTATCGGGAAAAACTCGTCAGCTATTGCAATAGCTGAAATATCTAGATACTGTGCATCATTTGGGTTGGCTTTAATTCTGTGAGCACCGTTAGATAGCCAACTGTTCAAATCTTTTTTCATCTGAGAAGCTACGGGATCGCCTGAAACATCTAACAATGGGAGTACATACGGAAGCTCTGAGGTAGCGGTTAGATCAGTAGTTGCCGCTGACTCCATCGCCTGTACAACTTGAGATGGCGTAACTTTTCCGCCATGTGAATTCAATTCATTATTTAATGTACTTTGAAGCATCTGGGACCTATAGACAAGGCCGTAAGAGAATTGTCCGTCATTAGCTGAAAACATCGGTGCTGGCTTATTGTTCCACGAAATTAGAACTCCGCTTGGTGGGTCAATCGCATGTGGATGACCATTAAAACTTAGAAATCCAGTCCAACTTGCATTACCACTTCCACTTGTTGGAAAATTTGGATCAAAATTTGTCGGCCTTATTGGATCTAATCCGCTTTCATAGTACGCAATATTGTTTCTTCCGACATAAAACCAGTTAAAAGTAAACACAATTTTGCTTGCAGCATCTTCGAATGTCTTTGCATTATAAGTTAGCGATGGCATTCCAATCGCTAAAAATCCCAGCCCACTGTCTCCGTCGTGACCATATGTAGCTCGCTCATAAACGACTGCTGCGGGCTGCTTAC
>JABEUL010000056.1 GCA_013044465.1 Acidimicrobiales bacterium | reverse complement strand
ATCCATACCGTAAAAAGACATATATCCTCCTTAATAGCTTACGTCTAACAGTTTATTTGAAATTGTGGCAGTGTCAATGGGGAGATCTACCCGGGCCAGACCAAGCCTACCTAAACCTAGGCTTTAATCCTCTTTTTGGCCAGTAATTGGGGCATTTCCCCATTTCCAGATAATAAGATCGGAACTCACATTTAGCTTCATAGAATGGCCTTCGCTAATTAGTGCGCCCATGCCTGCCAATATCACATTTTACATGCTGTTCTTTTCTAACGGATGCTTGTGCTTTTGTCGTATTATGATTCGTAAATGTCACTGACAGGCGAGCTTCAGAGACTAGAAAGAATGAACAAAGTCCATAGGTCCATTTCCGACTTCGTACAATTTACAACTTCACCCAATTTGACCGATCGTTAAGAAATTTGGCTGATCAATGACTTGGGTAAGCTCGCTACGAGAAGCCGCCTTCAGAATAGCTAGTATCTTCTAATGCGGTATAAGCTAATAGTAGTGAACACAAATGGAATAATAACTTTTAGGAATTTGGCAGGCTCGTGGTATCTTTACGAGTAGCAGGCGCTACTGACACCGGAGCAGTTAGATCTCATAATGAGGACAACTTTTTAGCTCAATACCCGGTTTTTATTGTGGCTGATGGAATGGGAGGTCATTCTGCCGGAGAGGTTGCAAGTGCAATCGTAGTTGAAGAATTTCGTGCACTAATTTCAGCGGGTGATTTGACTCAGCCTATGATTACAGCAGCAATTGAGAGAGCAAATTCGACCATCTTTAAGTCTGCGGCAGCAATCCCAGAAAGATCCGGAATGGGGACTACACTAGTTGGGCTCGTAATGATTCTTGAATCAGGGCTTCCATATTGGATGGCATTTAATATTGGTGACTCTAGGCTTTATCGCATGACAAGTGAGTCACTCTCGCTGGTGACTCGTGACCACTCCCGAGTCCAAGAAATGGTCGATAGTGGCGAGATTAGTTTGGCTGAGGCGAGAACAAGCAATGAGCGAAATGTCATCACTAGGGCCATGGGTGTTGAGCCGTCAATTATTGCTGACATCTGGTTGCTAAGCCCTAGACAAGGAGATCGATTTCTAATCTGTAGTGATGGTTTAACTACTGAACTGGAAAATCACGATATTGAGGAGATTCTTCGCAACAACAGCGACGCCGATACTGCTTGCAGGAAACTTATCGAGGCCGCTACCAAGGAGGGCGGAAGAGATAATATCACGACAATAGTAATTGACGTTGAATCGGAATTTGAAATAAGTGATGGGGATACCCTCCCAAAACATATTATTTCCAGCAATTAATGTGTGGTACCTGTAAGTATCTTGAACTCGGCCCAAATGAGATGCTTATGGATAGCCCGGCCTCTTCTGCGGGGTTATTGACCAAGAACTAATATGGATAATCGATGCAACTAACGTCAGACTTCTCCTACTTTCCTGGCAAGGCTACGGCCTTTGTCACGGATTCTTGCGCGTTACTTCTAGCTGGTGAAGTAGCTGGAGATAAATCAAGCAACATTTGGGATACTTTGTCGGGTTCTGCTTTAGAAATCTTGGGGGCAGTAGGATCAGACAATTTACTGACCATGCCTGATTTTGCACTAGTTGTCAAGGATCACGAAACTTTACGCTGCTTTGTTAAGGGTGCATTTATAGTTGATGTTTCTGGCTCTGAGCTGAAATCATATTCGGGGGAAAACTACATTAGCTGGCACGAACTACTCATCGAAGATTATGACTTTGTTCTAATTAAGACTTCCCAATATAGCGCAGGTGATGCTTTCCTTCCGGTTGCATCAGGAGTAGTGCTGGTAGAGTGTGTGAAGTTGACCAAGGTGCATCATCTAGATAACACGGATATTGCTGATGAAAAATCAGAAGTCAAACCAAATAGCCCGATCAGTGCCGAAGTCCTTTCTGAGCCAGAAAACTTAAGCACATCTCATCCTGTGCCAAGTTCCCAACCAAATGTTTCCGAGAGAAATACACAAGAAGAAAATGAGGAGATCTCCAATGGAGAGGAAACTTTAGTTTCATGGCAGAGTGATGAAACAAGTCCAGAAAGTGACGAAGAAATTTCAGATGAAAATAAGCCTGCACTAAATTCGAGTTCAGATGAAGAGCCCAATGAAAAGAGCTACGATTACCTCTTTGGCGCCACTACGCACACAAACGTAGAACAAGCTGCAGTTCGACAAGACGTTCAGCTTGACGAAGACGTGCAAGAAGATCCCCCAGTGGAAGTACACGTCGAAATGCCAATTATTGTCAAGGATCCACCACCTGCTCCTGTGCTGGAAGTACCAGGCCTAATAGATTTTGTTCCGTCTGTAACTTCAGAATCTGAAAATTTTAAAGATGCGAACAATAACTCAATGCAGCCTAACCAAGTCAATGTCCCCAAAGCGCCAGTTTCACTTCCTCCACCTCCGGTTTCCCATATTTCTTCACCCCCTCCAAGCGGGTTTCTTCCACCTCCCCCTCCTCCTCCAAGCGGGTTTCTTCCACCTCCTCAGGCCGTTCCCTACCCATTGGCCCCTCCAATTAATTTAGATTCGGAAGTCGACGAAAGTACGGTTGCCAGACCAGCAAAACCAGCCAATGTGGGATTTGAAGGTAATTCCTTGGTGCAAGTTCAGGCTACCTTTTGCCCCGAGAATCATCCCAACCCACCAAGGTCAACTAAGTGTAGGACCTGTGGTAATGATATAGACTCCACAGAAATCACAACGATTCCTCGACCCAACTTAGGAAACCTCAGATTCTCAAATGGAGCCATAGTTTCTCTAGACCGTGACATTTTGATTGGAAGGAACCCTAAAGTCGATGGAGTTGAAAGTACAAAGGTCCCACAAATTGTTGCATTAACGAGCCCAGATCAAAATATCTCACGCAACCATGCGGTTGTGATTATTGAGGGATGGCATGTCACGGTAAAAGACTTAAATAGCACCAATGGCACAGAAGTTACATTGCCTGATGAGCAACCACAAAGGCTTCGCCCAAATGAACCTGTGCAGATAATACCCGGTTCGAAAATTACGATTGCGGACGAGGTCTCCGCTCTATACGAGACGTAATAGGATATAACCAAGTGAGTCCAGTTAGGGAACCTTCTACTCCTCCTAATATTCAGGGATACGACTTCGAATCTAATTTGGGTTCGGGTGGATATGCTGATGTTTTTCTCTACACAAGAGCGATGCCAAAGATGCAGGTAGCGATCAAAGTACTGCTTCACACCTCTTTGTCTTCCACTGATCTTTCTCGATTTACTGCTGAGGCAAATGCAATGGCTGCACTGGCTTCACATCCATTTATTGTGCCAATACTTGGTGCTGATGTTGCACCTGACGGAAGACCCTATATCGTCATGAGATACTATCCAGGAGGGAATCTAAGTGCAAGGGTGCGCAGGGAACCTTTAAGTGTAGTTGAAGCTCTTCGGATAGGTATAGAAATTTCAAGTGCAGTTGAGTCTGCACACCGAGTAGGGATTTTACATAGAGATATCAAGCCGGCAAATATACTCATAAGTGAGTTTGGGCAGCCTGGTCTAACTGACTTTGGAATTTCACTAAATGACAAGTCAGCTTCAGCCGAAAGAGAAGAAGGACTTTCTATTCCGTGGTCACCTCCAGAGGCTTTTGGCGATGAGACAACAATTGCCAGAACCGGCGATGTTTACTCTCTGGCTGCAACTGTTTACACCCTTTTAACTGGCAGGTCCCCATTTGAAGTCCCGGGAGGATCCAACAAACAAATTGATCTCATTCAGAGAATTGAGAAATCTCCGCCACCTTCCACTGGCAGAGCTGATGTTCCTGAGTCACTTGAGCGTTACTGAAATCGAGCACTGGCTAAGTCAGCTTCTCTCCGCCCTCAGAGCGCTTATGAATTCGCCCAAGGTCTTCAGGCAACCGAGTTGGAACTCCGTCTTAAAGCCACAGCAATAGTTGTTCCTGAAGTACACGAGCATACCTTCGATATGCCAAAAGACATTGAGGATAAAACCAGGCTCAAAGCCCCGATACGCATAGATGCCCAGGTAGAGCCCAGCGATGCAGAAAAGCCCAAGCTAAAGGTGACTCCCACATCTTCGACTACTTCATCTGAAGCCTTAAAAGGCGGGATCTCGGCAAGCTCGGTCTCCGACCTTGAAAGTACTGTACTGAAGCCCTCAGCGTCGGCTCCAGTTGAAATCGAAACTACTTCCAAAAAGTCGGGTAGTAAGCAAAAAATAATATATGTGGCTCTAGTTGCAATCATACTTATAATCGGATTAATTGTTTACTTAGGTAATTCACCTTCCAATGGATCAACTACCGCTACAACTTCTGCATCAATTACTACATCTCCAAATGCAATTTATAGTGTCCCTCCCACGCCAACTAATTTGACCCTTGTGCGCCAAGGAACTTCTGTCAATATCACTTGGACAAATCCATCACCTCAGCCAGGAGATCAATACCAGTGGAACGTCACAAATGCGGGTCCCAACTCTTCAGTAGTCACAACAACTTCAACTCACGCCACCTTGAGTAATATTGCCAATACTTCCAACCCGTGCGTATCGGTGATACTTGTGAGAAGCGATGGACATTCCTCGTCACCGGCAAATTCATGCCTGCCATAGAAGACAGCTCGGAAACCGAAGTTGAGTTCTGCGGCGAGACTTACAGACTTGAGACTTCTAAGGAGTTCGTAATTGGAAGAGAGGGTGACTTGGTTCTAGATGATAACCCTTACCTGCATCGCCGCTGTCTCAATATGAAGTATGAATCCTCAATGTGGTGGCTGGAAAATGTCGGCGCACGCTTAAGTGCCACAGTATCTGACTTTGACGGACGTTTCCAAGCTTGGCTTGCTCCTGGGAGTAGAATTCCAATTGTTTTCGAGCAGACTCGATTACTTGTAACAGCGGGGCCAACTACTTATGAGATTAATATCTCGACAAAGTATCCAAAATTTGACACAGCGATAAATAGCGGCAATTCGAGCACGGATGGAACTACCACTATTGGTGAAGTCCTCTTAACTTCAGACCAGAAACTTATGCTAGTTGCACTTTGCGAACCATTACTTCGAGCCTCACATGCAGTGAATGGCACCATACCAACTTCAGCTCAAGCAGCTGAGCGACTGACTTGGTCAGTCAAGAAGTTCGAGCGTAAGCTCGACAATGTTTGCCAAAAGTTTCATCTTCACGGAGTAAAAGGTTTATATGGAAACGAAACTAATATGGCTAGAGATAGGAAGTCTCGGCTAGTCGAGTATGCAATATCGTCTCGACTAGTGGTTAGAGAAGACTTAGATCTTCTCCCGTAGATCGCCATATCCGAGTTGATTAACAATTACTCTGGGAGAGCAACTTGGACAATATTGCACTTTCCTGCAACAACTAAAAGCCCTCTTCCTTGCAAAAAATCACCTCGGTTGACTCTCGGGAAAGGAGTTCTATAAACTGACGGTCCGTCATTTTGATCGGGTTGCAGTGCAATCCCAGCTCGACTTTGTTTTGCTACCTGCAAAAGAGGCCATGACCCCGTAACTGAGGTAGTTTCACCTTCAGCCACGAAAAGTTGGCGGCCGGCAATGCATGCCTTCCCGATATCTTGCAAAGCGCTATCTGCGGACGAATTTAAAAACTCTGCTATACCTTCAGTT
>JABEUL010000055.1 GCA_013044465.1 Acidimicrobiales bacterium | reverse complement strand
GTATTGCGTTTAAGTCCTGGCGAATCATTGACAATTACAGAAGTTAAATCCGCCACCAGACGAAGGAAGTAGTGTCAAATCCATTTCAGGCAGGGGAGCGGATACTCCTGGTTGATTCAAGAGACAGACGGTATTTGATCAAACTCCGTGAAGGTGCTTCTTATCATACACACGCCGGGGGATTTAGCATGGATAGTCTTATCGGGTTAGACGAGGGGGCAAGAGTTGAAACTTCAAAAGGTGCGATTCTTAGGGCTTTTAGACCTACACTTTCTGATGTCATTTTCAAGATGCCACGTGGAGCCCAGGTAATTTACCCTAAAGATTTAGGGCCGATTCTGATATATGCAGATATTTTTCCTGGTGCTAAGGTCCTAGAGGCCGGAGTTGGCTCAGGAGCACTCTCCATGGCAATGCTTCGGGCAGGGGCGATTATAAAGGGATATGAGATTCGTCCTGAGTTTGCCAAGATTGCCATTGACAATGTCGCCGAGCTCTTTGGCCCCTTAGTTTCCTATGAGATTGAAGAGCGCGATATCTATGAAGGAGTTGATGAGATTGATTTGGATCGAATTGTTCTAGATCTACCTGAACCTTGGAATGTGCTTCCGCACGCTGAAAAATCCTTGAAGAGCGGGGGTATTGTCTTGGCTTACCTGCCTACGATAAATCAGACAACCAAGTTTGTCGAAGCATTAGATGAAAATAACTTCTTCTCTACTAAAACTATCGAGATTCTCGAGCGATCTTGGCATATCGAGGGTCGTAGCGTAAGGCCTGATCACAGAATGGTTGCTCACACGGGATTTTTAACAGTATCTAGATATTTGGGTCCAAAAGAATCTGATTAAAGCTGTGCTTAGTCAGATTCTATGAAAATGCACTCCCCAGGGCATTCCTCTGAGGCCTCTGTTACCGCATCGTCCAGGCCTGCTGGAACTAATACCATGCCTTCAGCGCCTCCAGGGCTATCTTGAACGGCGTCGCCTTCTTTCACATAAGCCAAACCGTCATCTTGAAGAGTAAACACGGCAGGGCAGATCTCCTCACAGAGACCATCACCCGTACACAGATCCTGGTCTATCCAAACCTTCATTTTGAAAATAAGCCTCACTATATTTGGGCACCAAAAGATGCCGAAAACTGTTACTAATAGATTACCCTACTGAGGTTAGCCCAAAAACTACTCCAATATGCAAATATTTTACCGCTAAGGCTGCTAACCTCACAAATATAAGGGCGTGTAACGTCAATAATATAAATTGAAGAATTTTCGCCTTCCCGAAGGAGGAGAATAATGCCACAATTCTCAGATAGTGAATATGAAAGAAAAATCGAGCAATATGAGAGCGAAGTCAACCTCCTTCAAGGTCAGGTAAAAGAGCTTGAAGAGGATCTTGCATCTCTTCGCCGTCGCCTTAGTGACGCTCCCAGCAGGGTCCACACATTAGAAGAGCGCCTCTTGGAGACAAAGGGACAACTTTCACAAGCAGTAGCTAGAAATGAAAAACTGACTTTCACCCTCCAACAAGCAAAAGAGCATATTGCAGCTTTAAGAGAAGAAGTTGACAAACTCACTCAACCGCCGGCGGCATATGGAACATATCTTGGTTCTAATGATGATGGATCGGTCGATGTTTTTGCTTCTGGTCGAAAGATGAGGGTAGCGCTTCATCCAGGAATTGGCGTTGAAACAATTTCGGTCGGGGATGAAGTGGTACTTAATGAGTCTTTAAATATCATTGAAGTAAGGGCCCCAGAACTTGCAGGAGAAGTAGTGACTGTCAAAGACATCATCGACTCCAAACGTGTTGTTGTGATGGGAAGAGCTGACGATGAGCGAGTTGTTGAAATTGCAGACACTCTAATTGGAGTGAAGTTGCGAGTCGGTGACCATTTAGTTTTAGATTCGCGCACCCAGCTTTTGCTTGAAAAAATTGCCAGGCCCGAAGTTGAAGAAGTTGTTCTTGAAGAAGTTCCAGATGTGACTTATTTAGATGTTGGTGGGCTTGACTCTCAAATTGAGGCAATAGTAGATGCAGTTGAGCTTCCCTACTTACATCGGAACTTGTTTAACTCATATAAACTTCCTGCACCTAAAGGCATTCTTTTATACGGACCTCCTGGATGTGGAAAGACACTAATTGCAAAAGCTGTAGCAAACTCATTGGCAAAAAAGGTGGCCGAGTTAACTGGTGAGCCGTCGGTGACAAGTTACTTTCTCAATATCAAAGGACCGGAGCTTCTAAACAAGTACGTCGGAGAGACCGAGCGTCAGATACGACTTGTTTTCCAGCGTGCTAGGGAAAAAGCTGAGGAAGGTGTGCCGGTAATTGTGTTCTTTGATGAGATGGATTCACTTTTCAGGACAAGGGGAACTGGAATAAGTTCTGATATGGAATCCACAATTGTTCCTCAGTTGTTAGCTGAGATTGATGGAGTGGAAGCGCTGCGCGATGTCATTGTCATTGGAGCTTCTAATAGGGAGGATTTAATTGATCCAGCAATTCTTCGACCTGGAAGGCTTGATGTCAAGATCAAGATTGAGCGTCCAAACGAAGTTGCCGCAACGCAAATCTTTTCCAGGTACCTAACAGCGGACCTGCCAATTGCAAAAGGTGAAGTAGATTCAATCGGCGGGGGAGACCCTCACAAGGCTGTTCAGGCAATGATCGAAACTACGGTATCTGAGATGTATCGGATGGACGATGACAACCAATTCCTGGAAGTCACCTACCAAAATGGCGACAAGGAGATTCTCTACTTCAAAGATTTTGCATCAGGGGCAATGATTGAAAATATTGTCAGGCGTGCCAAGAAGCTTGCCATTAAACGCGTGATCGAATCCAAAGAAGAGGGCATCCGAACTTCAGATTTGATTGAGTCAATAAAACAAGAGTACAAAGAAAACGAAGATCTTCCAAATACAACCAACCCAGATGATTGGGCGAGAATCTCTGGGAAAAAGGGCGAGAGAATAGTATTTGTGCGTACACTTGTGACCCACGGTGAACAAGCTGAAGGCGGACGCTCAATTGAAAGAGTGGGAACAGGGCAGTATCTCTAGAGAATAGATGTAATAGGCCATCTAGCAGGTCTAATGAAAATCTTGTTATTCCCTGTTTAAAAAAGGAGTAGCCTCCGAGAAGTGGCAATATCGAAAATTTGCGGTATCGAGACCGAGTACGGAATAGCTGCATTCGGCGAGTTTGAAGGTAACCCGGTCGGTGCCTCGTCTTTACTTGTCAATGTTTACGCAACTGCCCAGTACCGATCCAGAACAGATTGGGATTTTGATGATGAAACACCAGGCAGTGATGCCAGGGGGTTTTTGAGGCAAGGTTCAATGGCGCCACTAGTTGAGACTCACTTGGTAAATGCGGTTTTGACAAATGGCGCAAGGCTCTATGTGGATCACGCCCACCCTGAATATTCATCACCGGAATGCTCAAGCGCTCTTGAAGCTGTTATTTGGGACCGTGCAGGGGAAGTTATAGTCACCAAGGCTACCGAACTTGCTAACGAGTTTTTAGGGCCCAGAGGCAAAATTATCTGTTATAAAAATAACTCGGATCGTAAAGGTAATTCATATGGCTGTCACGAAAACTACCTGATGGATCGTAGTGTTCCATTTCCCAAGATTATCCAGGAATTAGTGCCGTTTTTTATATCCAGGCAGATAATTGCAGGTGCGGGCAAAGTTGGACAGGAAAACAGTGCAAACTCCAATGTTGAATTCCAGATTTCACAAAGGGCTGATTTTTTTGAAGAAGTTGTCGGACTCGAAACTACGATAAAGCGTCCAATCATCAATACCAGGGATGAGCCTCATGCTCACTCCGACAGATACAGGCGACTTCACGTAATTATTGGGGACGCCAATATGTCAGAAACCTCAACATTTCTCAAGCTGGGTACCACGGCTTTAGCCCTCGCAATGATTGAGGACTCAATGTCGCCAAAACATGATCGAACGCCAAAATCTCCAATTGAAGCTCTACGTCAAGTCTCGCAGGATCCAACCCTTTCTTACAAAATCGAGATGGCCGATGGATCGAAATTGAGTGCTTTGGATCTTCAAGAGGAGTGGCTTTCCTGTGCTATCGAATATATTGATCACCACGGAGGCGAAGTGGTTGGGGGCGACGATTCAGCTTCCCAGATAATTAGGACGTGGGAGAGAGTACTGGCGGGTTTACGACGAGACATACTGACTTTGTCTAAAGATCTCGATTGGGTGGCGAAATATGCTCTTTTTTCTGCCTATAAGGATCGTCATGACTTGACCTGGGATTCACCCAAAATAGCTGCAATGGATCTGCAGTATCACGACCTTAGGGATGAAAAATCCCTGGCCAAGCGGGTAGGATTTAAGACTCTTGTCACTGCCGAGCAGGTTAATAGAGCTGAAAAAGATCCTCCTTTGACCACTAGGGCCTATTTCAGGGGAATGTGTCTGAAAAAATGGCCTGATGCGATAGTATCTGCAAACTGGGATTCGCTACTATTTGACTTAGGCGAGGAATCCCTGCAGCGTGTTCCAATGCTTGACCCATTAAAAGGGACAGAAAAGATGGTTGGAACGCTTTTGAAGGAATGTAAAGCGCCTCGCGAGTTGTTGGATAAGTTGGGAGCATGATTACAATCAAGGTGAGATATGACAGAACGTGAATTAAAAAAGAAACATGTCGAGAAGAAAGATACTCAAACTACCACTGAACAAACCAGTGAAGCACCAGTAAATACTGAGCGTACTGACAAGTTAAAAGCGGAGATGGATGATCTCCTAGATGAAATCGATGAAGTTCTGGAGGACAATGCTGAAGAGTTTGTCAGAAACTACGTACAGAAAGGTGGTCAGTGAGCCTTCCAATTTTTCGAGCTCAGGACGATCCGGGCCCAAATTTCACAGCATTAGTTTCAAAGGAGAATTTTCTTGGTCAATTTCAAGGAAATTTCGCCGGTTTTTCTAAAGATGAGATAAGGCACGCGACTACAGTCCTGGCCATGCGTACAAAGAATGGTGTTTTGATGGCAGGTGATCGCCGTGCAACTGAAGCCAACCGAATAGCACACAGAGCAATGGAAAAGGTCTACCAAGCAGATAGACATTCGGCCATTGCAATAGCTGGAGCGGCTGGTCCTGCAATGGAAATGGTCCGTATCTATCAAATCCAGTTGGATCACTTTGAAAAAGTTGAGGGAGTAGCACTGAGCCTTGAAGGGAAAGCAAACCAACTTGGCCAAATGGTAGCTGGGCACTTGGCGTTGGCAATGCAAGGTTTGGCTGTAGTGCCACTTTTTGCAGGATTTGATCTCAAAAGGGAAGTTGGTCGGATATTTTCCTACGATGTGACTGGCGGACGGTATGAAGAGGCTGACTTCGCTGCAACCGGCTCAGGTGGAAGAGATGCCAGATCGGTTGTTAAAATGGGGTTCAAAGAAGGCTTGGAAGATTTAGAAGCCATCAAATTGGCACTCAGTGCTCTTAAAGAGGCAGCTGATGAAGATTCGGCTACTGGCGGGATCGATTTAAGCCGAAAAATCTATCCAATTGTCGCAGTGGTGACTTCTGATGGATACCAACGCATTGAGGATGATGTTTTGGCAAGTATGACCTCTGAGATTGATGCTGGGGCTCCACGATGACTATGCCTTTTTATGTAGCACCTGAACAGGTGATGAAAGATCGTGCCGAATACGCTCAAAAGGGCATCTCACGGGGCAGGAGCTTGGTGGCGGCGGTTTGTGCGGATGGGATAGTGATTGCGGCTGAAAATCCGTCTCGGACCCTACATAAGATAAGCGAAATTCATGATCGAATTGCATTTGCTGGAGTTGGAAAATATAACGAATTTGATCAACTTCGAGTAGCAGGTGTCCGACATGCAGATGTTAGAGGCTATACATATTCCAGGGACGACGTAGATGGAAGGTCGTTAGCTAATTTGTATGCTCAATATCTAGGCCAGGTATTTACTCATGAGATGAAGCAACTCGAAGTTG
>JABEUL010000054.1 GCA_013044465.1 Acidimicrobiales bacterium | reverse complement strand
TGAAGCGCACGAAGGGCTCCCCCCTGGGGGAGGTTATGGAATATGGCGATTCGATTAGGCATAATATTTTTCTTGCACCTGCCACTTTGTGCGGTACACTGCAAATATTCTAGCTTTATTCTGGATAAGTCTGATTTGGGATACGTAGGGAACTTAGTCGCTGCCTTTGCTCAGCTAGTGCAAGGCTGATGCCAAAGAAGCAAGAAAAAAGTTTGGACTTATTTCCAGGATCGTCAAGATTGCAAAGCGCTCCACCGAAACGGAAGACCGAATAGAGGGTCTGGAGGGGAACTAACTGATTTTGGTGCGTTCTCCATTAAATTTCCTTCAAAGTTACTGGACGATTGGGTTATCAATTAATTGCGATAACACACCCCGCTATTTCAAAGGGTCACTTTTGATTTCTGTGCTAGTAGCGCTTTTATGTATTTGAGTCACAAAGGGCATAACCACTTCGTGAACATGGTGAGGTACTGGTCCAGAGTTCAACGCAGCGGCAAGTACCTCTGCAGTTCTCAACATAATTCTACGAGCTAGGAATAATAGAAACATCGATACAGGGATATTAACTAATAGCGCATTAAGCAAAGTAAAAACCTGATCGCTTGTTCCAAAAGACGTACTAACATCGAACCAGGAATCACAGACTAACATCGTTGCTGCAATTATTGACATGGCAGCGAGAATCTGCCTTTGATGCCATGCTGCCCAGGCTGTTGCTGCGAGTACAGCCATAATCGCACAATCAAAGCCAACCCATGCAACGTTCCAATCGTCGGCTCTAAAATGAGGCGGCAGAACGATTGAAAGATAAGCCGTCCAAGGAATTAAGGCAAGCACTCCACGATAAGACCAGTAGATAGCCACCTATGTAGGTGAAGCGGGTGTTTGGCAGCAAATGACGAACGCTCTGGGAGATCCCTCTGCATTTAGCTAACTACCTTTACGATTCGGGCAGTCTCGGACCGATAATTGTTGTTCAAAGAACAGGGAACTCCAAAATAGCTCACAGTCATTATGCTACTAACTGATAAAAGCATCCAATACACCTATTACTGGGTTAGTTCCCTATTCAAATGGCCTTTCCCTCCACAGTGAGTCAGGAGAGCGAAAATGATTGTTAAAAGAATCTAATGCTGAACGAGCAGATATAGTTTATAAACTTTGAAGCATGGATTTGTTAAATCCATCGAAGGGTCTTGTAAGTCGAGACAAGTCAGATGAAATTGCGTCGAAAGCCTTCTAAAGTCGGATTACCATCTATTTGACTATCTCAAATTCTTCGGGTCGAAATTACTAGGAACTAGTCAATTGCGCTCGAGGATACCTGCGTAACGAAAGATATGCCTGTAATCACCAGTAACAGCTCAACTCCCATATTTGCAGCGCATAATGGGAAAATACTGGCTAGTCCACCTATAACAACAAATTTTGTCGGTTGCGTCTTAATGAGAACCTCTGATCTGAGAGCATGAGTCAAGGACAAAGTGCGTCTGGTCTGGATGCGACCGATTTGCATTTCTTACGGCAATGGTAATCTTTCAAAGATTCTGCTTCAAAATATGTATTCTAAGTCGAAGAGTACAGGCCCGTGGGTAAACATTAGATCTCAGTTAGAAGTAGCTTTTGTTGATAAGTGGCAGAAGATCTGCTGCAAGCACTCAGGAAGAGAACCAAAAGCACACTCATAAATAGCATGCTTATGCCCAGTGTATTCATTAAACCGGGTGAAACTCAGTTGTGGAGGTCGTCCAACGCCAGCGCGTACACGTTGTACTGCAAGGACCTAAAAGGTTTTACTTTTGGAGTCATTGGGCCCGATGGTGGATAGCCTGTAACGATCTGGACGGCAAAGTCTTTGATGATGCCTCCTTGCACACGGTTTGACGTTTTAGTTACTGTACCTGATACCCCTGTTCATTATCTTTGGTTAGCAAAGCAATATATGCTGCACCAGATGGAGCCACTTTTCTTTGAGCAATCGCTGCAAAGGTCGTCGTTAAAGAGTACCTAAGACTCCTCTGACCCTTCTTGTGGTAAATACTGGGTGCAGCGATTAGCTTGGCAAGTGTCACTTTTGCAAAGTATCAGACTCTGACTTTATCTGAAGAAAGCAAAGGAATAGATATCAACAGCAAATACTTTACTCCCGATGCAGTAAATTGATTTTCATTTCGAACTTGCCATCACTCTGGAAAAACAAGTGATTCAAGATTTGAGTTGGATTGCAAAATTCGTTCTCCCTTGATTTATAACCGGAAGGTTAAAGGTGACAGATCCCCCTTGAGAGGAAAATGGAATCGACCTACTCCCATCAAAGACCCGGACTCCGGCGATCTCCGTAGCGGTTGGTAGTGCTACTTTGATTTTCAAGTTCGAGGCATTGTTTCCAGACTTCGAACTCTTTCCATTTTGAATACCCGCCACACTTGATTGTGCTCCTTTTGCTACAAAGTATCCCTTGATCCAGTTAGAGTCCCTTGATAGGCCGATATCTGGAAACTGGATGGAAAAATCCCTGTCTGGCCAGTGCGGGGTGATGTGGTAGCCACTTGCAGTCGGAGTGATTCCAGAAAGAGCAAAGGTGTCAAAGAGACTCCATGCCGGTTGGTGCATTATCTGACCTCGATATCCACTTTCTAGTGAGATACCACACTCTGAGGGATCGGCCGAATAAAAGGAATTACATGCATCATCCACCGAAAGGATGCCGTCCCAACTCCCGGGAAAAGCAGTTGCATGTGCGTAAAGAGTATTGCGTAAGTACTCGTCGAAAGCATCATTGGCTGCATTTGGAGTTCCTGGATCCAAGCTCGCCATTCCCCAAACTAGTACGCCGTTCAGCGAATACCATGTTCCTCCAACAAAGACTGCGTTGTTCGTTCCGACACCACCTGACGAGTCGCTGCGTTCGGAAACTCCGGGATCGTTACGTGCCGGAGACTGCGAAGAGCCAATTTTTGAAGGCCCGTTCAAATAGGATGGTGCGCCGATGCCGGTTAGGTATCTTCTAATATTGGAGATTAGCTCACTCGATTTCTCAACGCTATAGATTCCAGCCAACATCGCCCAAGGTTGGGGTTCCTCGAAAATGACTCCTGTTCCGATGGCTTTATTATTATCCCATCCTCTTATCTGCCAACCTCTTGGTGTCCACTCAGATGCAATTACACTTTTAGCCCTTGTTGCACTCACGTTTAATTCTGATTCGAAAGTTGTATCCCCAAGAGCTGCAGCTAGTTCAGCCATTAATGGATATACAACTGCCACTTGTGCCGTTACGAGTGATGACTCCGTCATGTGGAGAAAGTAAGTAGAAAAGTCAGACCAATCGCCAGAACTTCCAGCAAGGTAGTCGCCATGTGGCCCGATCAAAGATTCTTGGTGCTTATATGCCGTAATCAGATGTTCAAAAAGGGTACCCGATCCTCCACCGTAATACGGTACCTCCTGATTGAAAAAACTAAAATCTTTTGTCGCGAGGCCGTATTCTGCCGCAGCCAATAGAAGCCAAACGTCATCGTCATCACTAACTCCAACCGATGCCTGTTGACAAAGCGACTTCGTGCCATAAGGTGTCAAACCCGATTGAGACTGTTCCTTGGCTGAATAGAGAATTATCTCACCTGCAAGTGATGGATCGGAGTATATGAGCGGAAGTGCAAATTGCAAGGGATCTCTATATGCAATCTGCATTCCTCCTGAACCATACTGATAGTACCCACCCTGGCTAATCACATGTTCCCCAGCACACTCCTCATACGTAGCACCAGATCTCAACATATAAGCATCCCAAGCAAGCTCCCGTCCAAGCCAGGGTTGAGTTGAGCCTACTGTGACTCTTGGGAGGTAAGCGTTCCAAGCTTTTTCCGAGGACGCATAGCTATTTGTTAGCAAAGAGTACTTTCCTACTATGCCAGAAACTTGGTTAGCATCTGCTGATCCGTCTATGCCAGAAACTTGGTTAGCATCTGCTGATCCGTAGGCATATCTTAGTGTCGTGGAAGAATTTGGCATAAGTGTCACTTTGGACTTGAACACAAATACGGTATTTCCAACTTCCCCGTTCGCTACAGGTGAGGCGATGCTGTCTGTAACGGAGTTTGTGGCCACTTCCTCTGGAACCATTTCAGTTCCATTTCCAAAAAAGTCAGTTAACGAGGTCTCGAATCCACTTAAGGGACCGCCTAGGGAGGCGGCGTAAATGCTCATTGGTTGTGAGTCCCCTGCCATCGGGTCCTGTGTGACTGAAAGTGTCTTGGTGGAAGGATCGTAGGAAGGACTTGAAAATCCCCTGTTCATATTGCCAGTGACGAAATATGGATTCACGTCCCAGTACTCATACCATGTTGCACTCAACTTGGATGATGTTTTGTTCTCTAATGTAATATCATCAAGAAGAACTGGATCGTTTCCAAAAGGAGCATATACGACATCACTCACGTTGACCTTCGATGCAGTCATCACCTTTTTTGAGTAACCCACGCCGAATGTTCGAGAAACTACTGGTTGACCAGGCTCACCAGAATAGAGGTCGGACGTTACTTTCCCATCGACATTAAGGTATCCGATACCTCCTGAGTAATGTCTGCTTGCACTGTCATAATGGTTAACCCACTCATATAAACGGTCTTGGCTCCAAAGTGAAACATAGCCCTGAGCAGATGCATCGGCAACAATATGGTCGTTCCCGATCTGGTGTTCAACTTCACTCGCACCTCCCACTTGCAAAGGACCCTGAGACGCGAGAGAACTGTCATTTTTCAACTCATATGCAGGCAAACCGAACTCATCTGAAATCCAATTGCCATAGTTTCCCCCGCCAGCCGAACTCATTGGAATGGGTCCACCTTCAGGCATTATAGAGGGCAGTAGTTCCCCGCCACGATCGCTAATGGAAATAACCCATGACAACAAAAGTACGGCAACTGTGATTAAAACCATTGTGAGCTTTCGTCTCTTGATAGAAATTGCTTTCCTTCCCATAAAACGAGACTAGATCATCTCTTAGATCCCGGGAAAATTAAGAGTCACTTGCTAGCTTCTGTCCGCAATCTATATATCCCAAATTAACTTCTTGCTGTCGACTTCACCTTATGCACATGTGCTGGCACAGCTATTGTCCATTCAAGTCAGCCTTTCCAACCTTAAGTGTCAAATAGCAGTTCCAATGCTTTTCAGAATTTGTTGTCCCTTAAGGATCCATTGGGACCTATCCATACGATTGAAAATTGGGAACTTCATGAAAGGGTCTGAGAAAAGTTCCATCAGCGTCATTCTTCCATAGACAAAGGTCTATTTCCTGATCCCACGGTTGAAATTTTCTTCGCCACTCTTGGAATATTCCAAGCACCTTGGCTACTTGAAATACCAATTTAAAACTGCTTTACTCGATTCCTCAGTGGTGGTGGAAATTTCAATCAATCCAAATTGATCCCCGGTCGCTACATACTGTAAAGTGGCGCGATGGGCAGATTGGGATTTCGCAGCATTATGGTGGGCATGACTTTCACTCTCGTCGTCGCTGCCTGCGGAACTGCTTCTAGTGGTAATCAGAACAGCGTCATCGGTCACGGGCTCGGAGGGACCGTTTTCTCCTCTTACCCCTCCTCTGAGGATTTCTATAAACTTCCATCACACTTAGATTCTGGATCTCCAGGCACTCTAATTCGAATCCAAACGATATCAAACGCGAACGGACTCATGACTCTTCGGGTAATGTACCACTCCCGCGATACTTTTGGGCATGACGCTGCTGTAACGGGTGTGATTACCTACCCCACTTCTGCCGCACCTAAGGGAGGGTGGCCGGTAGTTGCATGGGACCACGGAACTTCTGGCATGAGCCAGAGCTGCGCACCTAGCCGATCAAGTGGACCTATATCAACTTTCGGAGTTCGTGGCGTAGGGGTAGCAACTGACTACCTCGGAATGGGACCCGACGGCGAGATACTTCCTTATCTCAATCGAATGACTGAGGCGGAAGCAACAATCGATATTGTCAGAGCTGCCCGCCAGATTCCAGATGCCCACGCCAGTGCTACTT